>JBAXDE010000141.1:0-5728 GCA_037141115.1 Methanomicrobiales archaeon
AAATCAATTAGACCAAGAACACTTTTATCCGTTTAGTGGCAAACTTGGGTTATAAGAAAGTGATATGGAGGCAATAGGGATATTCAGCCATATCCAATTCACACTCTTTTCCCAAGTAGGGAAGCCGAGCATAATTCTCGCCGGGTTGCATATCTGGGGAGAGTTGGTTATTCCTAGCGCACCATAGGGTTTTCACGATTTCGGATCTGGGGTCAGGTTAAGTGGGTTATGGATGATGAAGAGGAAAAGAGATCGTAGTCGCTAAAAATGGTCGGTTTTGGATCGGATATTCTTTTAAAACAAATTATCATCCAAGTCCCCACTGGGCAAGAGTAGTCCGCTGGGGATCCACATCATCCCAGCTCCACCCCAGCGCCTCAATGATGCGGGAGATCGGCTGCTTGATCGTCTTGTCCAGCATCAGTTCCAGGTCCACGACAAACTCGGGTGGCACCTGGTCGCCGTACTCGAAGCAGAGCACATCGGTCTTTGGGTATTTTGACGTAACCGTCCGGATATAGATCCGCTTGGGCTTGCTCCCCTTGCCAAACTCGGTCTTGAGATGCTCGTTGGCATATTTTGCTCCCCGCACCTGGGCATCGTCATTGCCGTAATCGTCCAGGGATTTGCCGATCCCACCGGGAATGCCGATCTCATCAAGGGTATATTTCCCTCCCCGGTATTTGGTGATGACGCCGGAAAGGAACGACTTGATTATCGCGTACTCCTCTCCTTTGAGGATCATCTCCATCACCCGCTGCTGCACAACTTTGGTGATCTGGGGCGTATCGCTTCTCCTGATTTCAAAGCCCACGATGTCCACTTCATCGACATCCTTGCCCTCTTTCCAGACCAGGTGTCCGGCGTACCGCTTCTTCTTGCCGGCCTGGAAGAACCGTTCATAGATCTTCTCGAACTTGATCGAGAAGTAATGGACATCGGCATTCAGTTCCTTGAGAGCGAACTCCTGGTAACTCTCATTGAGTTTTTTCTCGATTGCACGGGCTGTTGCAATCGTTACCTCCCGGTCAAGATTCGGGGG
This sequence comes from Methanomicrobiales archaeon, assembly GCA_037141115.1. GTDB lineage: Archaea > Halobacteriota > Methanomicrobia > Methanomicrobiales > Methanospirillaceae > Methanoregula. Next base: position 1,043 of record JBAXDE010000141.1, read on the forward strand.
CAGGTGCACCATGCAGGAATCAGTGTCTCCGTAGATCACCGTGTAGCCTTCCTGCTCGATCACGCGCCGGGTGTGCTCGATGATCGCCCGGCCAACGGACGTGACTGCGGACCCGATCTCCCGGTCAAAGAGCCGGAAGCGGGTGTACCCAGAAACACCATAGTACGTGTTCATGATCACTTTGAGCACGTTCTGCTGCATATCGTAGAGCACGTAATTCGGGGATCCGAATTCGTACTTGTTGCGCAGCGCCTTCTTGTCGTCCCGCTCTTTGAGCAGTTCGGATATGATGCTCCGCGTCAGGCCGTCCGGTTTCTTTTTGAACCGGATCCCGTTGGGGGCCACCAGTTCTCCGGCCGGATCCTTGGTCTCCATGGAAGCGTTGATGGTCATCATCGCCATCGGATACAGGGACTTGAGGTCCAGCACGATTACGTTCTCCCGGACCCCCCGGCTCGGCTCGAAGACGGTGGCCCCCTCGAACTCATCGGCATTCGCAAATCCTTTTGATGGCAGGACGTACTTTCCGGATGCCTTTCGTAAGATGTAGACATCGATCACGCTCGATGAGTTCAGGGTCTTGTCAAGCGGGCAGCCCACATAGCGGGCAATCTCGCGGTAGAACTCGATGATGTTGTCCTTGTTATTGATCCGGACACAGAGTTCAACATCCTTGAAGTTGTACTCCACCAGGAGTGCCGGTCGGTCTCTCCAGAGATCCGAGATGGTGCCGGTGTACCGCACTTTCTGCTCGCCAACTTCTTCAAGAGCAACGGCATCCAGGCGGTACGACTCTTTCTGGGAGAGGTGCATCTTCTTGTATCCCATCAGGAGATCGAAGAGTGCCCGCCCCCGCAGGGCATTGCGTTCAGTCTGGCCCGGCAACCGGGCGAGATGGGTGGCCGAGAGCCCGAGCCGCTCCATCCTGCCGGTGATATACGGCATATCGAACTCGACAAAGTTCCAGCCGGAGAGCACATCCGGGTCCCGTGAAACAATGTAGGCAGAGAATGCCCGGAGCATCGAGACTTCATCGGGATAGGTGCAGATAGTGTGCATCGCTTTCCGGAAACATCCGTTGACAAGCCCGCCCTCAGCTTCTTTGGCGGCAATATCCCCGGACTCTCCCTCGCTCCGGAAGAGGAATGTGGTATAGTCGTTATCGAACGAATCGTAACAGGTGATGCAGATGATTGCATCGCGTTGGGTATCGGGAAATCCCCGCTCATCCTCGCATTCGATATCGATGATACAGGAGCGGGCAGGTGCGTCCACCTTTGCCGGCTTGAGATCCTTGTAATCCACGATCATTGCGGGAGCAGATACACCGCCGGTCAGTCCGCAGTCGATCATGAAGCGGGTGGCAAATGGGATATCTGCTTCAAAGTGCCGGTAGCGTTCCCGCACGTCCCGGACATCGCCGGGCTGCTGGACATAGATCCTGCGCAGCGGTTCGTCCCGGATCGAGAGGTACTGCGTGCCTTCCTCTAACGTGGCCTGTCCCGGGGGTGCATTGCCTTCGGCCTGGTCTGCGGGGATATAGAAATATGGCCGGAACCCGATCACATCGAGCCGGAGCGCTTTTCCCTCGGCATTGCGGCCGAAGATGTGGATGACCGGGCCATCCGGTGCCCTGCTGTACTCCACCTGGTTGATTGCGATATTAAATTCTGAAAATGTCTCAATCGGTGGGGTATCTGGACTCGCAAAGGACAGGGTAGACTGTGCAGCCATCTTAACTCACCGCCTTCCGGCAGAGTTCTGCAACAAATGTTCCTGCCTCGTTCATCTTCTGCTGCTCCCATGCATCGAGTTGCCATTCTTCAATGGCTTCGATCCCGTTCCTGCCGACCCTGACCGGCACTCCCAGTGAACAGCCAGATATTCCATACTCTCCTTCCAGCACCGATGAGCAGATCACCAGCTCGCGGGCATCTGAGAGAACCATGCGGGCCAGGTTGACGATATGGAGCGCCGGGCCAAAGACCGTACCGCCCTTGCCCTTGATCACATCCATGCTTGCGCCCCGCAGTTCGGTGAGGATCTCTTCTCTCATGGGTAGGGAGACCTGGCGGGAGTGGGTAGAAAATATTGGCACCTGGTGCTCGCCATGCTCACCCAGAACAAAAGAGAACCCGGTGATGCCCCGGTTGCGTAACGCAAGGGCAAACCGGGCACTGTCGAGCTGGCCCCCGAACCCAATGCACCGTTCCCGGGGTATGCCGGTGCGTTTGCAGAGCAGGTAGTTGTTGGCATCCATGGGGTTGGTCACCGTAATTGCAACCCCATTGAACCCTTTGAGCAGGTTGGCACATTCATCAACGGCGGCACAATTGGCATCGAACAGATCCGCCCGGGTTTTTACCGAGGGGTTGCGGGGAAGGCCTGCTGAACAGATGCAGATATCCGCATTACGGATTGCATTTTTATCGGTGCAGATCTCCGTTGCAAGCCCGGTGTGCTGGAGATCCAGGACCTGCGCTTTGAGCAGTTCAGGTGCGCTGTCATACAGGACCAGTTCGTCTGCGATTCCCATGGCTGATGCGAGATAGGCAACCTCGCCACCAATCCTGCCAACTCCCACTATCGCAAGGCGCACCATCTGGTAACAATATGGGTTATGCTAATAATAAATAACGACCATTTCCTGATGGATGGTATATCTCAAACCCGGACCGGTCAAAGTGGGTGGGGTCTCCCTTAACAATCACCTCTTACTCGCAGCCGGGGTACTGGGAACAACCGGCACATCGCTTGCGCGGATGCTCTCTTTGGGAGCGGGCGGTGTTGTGACCAAATCAATCGGGCCTGTACCCAAGGAAGGGCATGCCGGGCCATGTCTTGTGGTACTGGAAGACGGGCTCATCAATGCCATGGGCCTGCCCAATCCTTCAAAGGATTTTGTCGAGGAGATGGCGGCCCTTCCTCTCATAAAACAACCGGTTGTTGTCAGCATATTCGGGGGAAATCCTGAAGAATTTGCAACGGTTGCCGACTGGTTTAAGGGAAACGTTTCCGGTTTTGAACTCAATCTCTCCTGCCCGCACGCAGAGGGATATGGTGCTGCGATCGGCAGTGACCCGGCGCTCGTGGAGGCCTGCACCCGGGCTGTGAGCCGGCTGGGAGTCCCGACCTGGGTCAAACTCACCCCCAATGTTACCGACATCACCGCTATAGGCAGGGCCGCAGAACGCGGTGGGGCAACGGCGATCGTTGCCATCAATACGTTAAAGGCGATGCGTATATCAACGGAGATCCGGCGCCCGGTCCTGGGTAACCGGTTCGGCGGGCTCTCAGGTAATGCAATCTTTCCGGTTGCAGTCCGGTGCGTGTACGAACTCTATGCATCCTGTAAAATTCCGATCATCGGGTGCGGGGGCATCTCAACTGCGGACAATGTGATCGAGATGATGATGGCGGGTGCCCGGGCAGTCGAGATCGGCAGTGCAGTGCACGCTGATGTGAACGTCTTTGAGACGATCGCAAAGGATCTGTATGCAAAGAACGGGATCGAGGCGGATGAGATAGTAGGGTGTGCCCATGAGTGAGAAAGATCGGATGGAACTGGTTCCCGTTACGATTGCCCGGATAAAACCGGAAACTCCCTCTATCCGGACCTTCGTATTTGAGGAAACGTTAGTCCATGCCCCGGGCCAGTTTGTCATGGTCTGGGTACCGGGCGTTGACGAGATCCCGATGGCCCTCTCTTCGGAAAACAGTATCACGGTCCAGAAAATGGGGGATGCGACCAGCGCACTTTTCAATCTTGCACCCGGTGCAAAACTGGGAATCCGCGGCCCGTTCGGGAACGGGTTTACCAAGGGAGAGAAGATGCTGGCGATAGCCGGCGGTGTGGGGGCTGCCCCGCTCCTGCCTCTTGCCCGGGCTGACTGCGTCATGACGATGCTCCTGGGGGCACGGAACGAATCGGAGCTGCTCTTTGTCGATCAGCTGGATGAGTGCACGGATGTATTGATCGCAACCGATGACGGCTCTCTCGGCCAGAAGGGATTTGTGATCTCCCTCATGGACGATCTCAATCTTAGTACGTACGACCTGATTGCAGTCTGTGGCCCGGAAGTGATGATGCGTTCCGTCCTCTCAAAAGTTGATGAGAAAGGTATTGCCCATAAGACCGACTTCTCCCTGCACCGGTACATGAAATGCGGAGTCGGGGTTTGCGGTTCGTGCTGCGTGGATCCCTCCGGGCTCCGGGTCTGCCGGGACGGCCCGGTCTTCTCCGGGGATAAACTGCTCAAAAGTGAGTTTGGGAATTATATGCGGGATGCAAGCGGCAGGAGAAAGAAGATCTGATTTTTTTCAGCGGTTCCATTTAGAATGTAAAAGTTTTTTTTCTCATCGTAGCTTTACATGAGTAATACCATGTAATGAATAGAATCTAAAATGGGGGCTGATGCATTCCATAATATGATGAATGCTGCCGCCTCCTACTGAGAACCCCACCGACGGTTTTTGGGACTAACTATTGAAACGCTCTTGCCTCGCCATGTCTTGAGAGATACCCTGAGGCGGGGAAATATCATAAATTCTTTTTTGGCCCTGTCGAAAAAATTAAAAAAGATCTCAATTTGAGATTTGTACAACACCCCAACTAGATGGAGATGGATATAAGGCACTCATGTCAGGTTAAGACCGGACTACTATCCGTTCAACCTTTTTAATAAC
>JBAXDE010000142.1:0-5722 GCA_037141115.1 Methanomicrobiales archaeon
TCTGAGGATAGAGCAGACACGTGGAAAAAAAGAGTTGGGGGGTGCACAATTTTCATTGCAGTGGTGCGAAGTTTTTGAAATCATGCGGGCTTTTATGAAAATCGATCCCTGAACAGGACAAGATTCATTACCTTCCCACACACTCCTTTCGTGTAAGGAAAGGTCACAATGCCATTTACTCCGGGTAGTGAAGAGATCTATAAAGAAGCACTTGCCCTGCACGCCAGACACAAGGGAAAACTTGAGATCCGATCAAAAGTACCTCTGCAAAACAAACATGATCTCTCCCTTGCCTATACTCCCGGTGTGGCGGAAGTCTGTCGCGCAATTGCAAAAGACCGTAATCTTGCGTATAAATACACGCTCAAAGCTAATACAATTGCAATTGTTACTGACGGTTCAGCGGTACTTGGGCTGGGAAATATCGGAGGGTACGCTGCTATTCCGGTGTTGGAAGGAAAAGCAATTCTCTTCAAGGAATTTGCCGGTATCGATGCATTTCCCATCTGTTTTGAAAATTATGAGACAGATATTGTTGACCAGATAAAAAATATCGCCCCGGTATTTGGGGGAATCAATCTTGAAGATATTGCAGCCCCGAAGTGTTTTGAAGTCGAAGATGCACTCCAGGAAATTGGCATTCCGGTGATGCACGATGATCAGCATGGGACAGCAGTTGTGGTTCTAGCGGCACTGATCAATGCCTGTAAAGTGACCGGGCGAAGATATGAGGATCTCAATATCGTAATATCCGGGGCAGGAGCGGCGGGCTTTGCCATCACCCGGCTTCTCAAATGTATCGGGTACAACCCGGATGTCTGCACCCGGGTAAACGAGATTATTGTCTGCGATACCAAAGGAACGATCTTCCGGGGCAGGGAACATTTGTACAAAAACAAGTACAAGTTTATCATCGCTGAAGAGACAAATCGCCCGGTACTTGCCGGAAAACTTGAGGATGCGATGATTGGGGCGGATGTTTTTATCGGGGTATCTGCACCCGAAATAGTTTCTGAAGAGATGGTGAGATCGATGAACAAAGATGCTATCGTCTTTGCAATGGCCAACCCGGTGCCGGAGATCTGGCCGGATAAGGCAAAGAACGCTGGAGCTGCAGTAGTCGGAACCGGGCGGAGTGATTTTCCCAACCAGATCAACAATGTGCTTGCTTTCCCGGGTATTTTCCGCGGGGCTCTTGATGCCCGGGCCACCCGGATAACCGATGAGATGAAGATCGCTGCTGCCCATGCAATAGCCGGTTGCGTCATAAAACCCCAGCGCGACCAGATTATGCCCAGTATCCTTGACAAGACAGTCACCCGGGCAGTGGCAAAAGCCGTTGCCGGAGCTGCAGAACGATGCGGATGCAGCCGGCACCTTTAGATCAAAAAAAGTTCATGACTATTATTTTATGGGGATCACCGGCATAACAGCCAGAGGCAGGGAAGTCAATGGACGTGCTGTCCGGAATCCCGGAACAATTCCCGGACCGTAATCCATGATCACCACATATGCAGTTGGATCAGGTATCAAAAATGCAATTGTACTTTTTTCCCTGCATGGACCCACTTACCGTTTTGAAGGGGTATTTTAAAATGAAACCGGAAATTTGTCTCTTGTTGATAATCATATTCTGATTATGAGCAGAGATCATCCGGGAATTTTCACGTCAAATGAGAAAACAGATTAAAAACGGTCTCTATCCATAGCCGGTGATCTCATAATCGATGGCAGTTGAGTTCTTTGCACATTCCTTCCCATGAACAAGCACTTCTTCAATCATTTTCTTAAGAAGGGCGGGGTGAACCGATCCTACCATCTCCTGAACCGCCTTGCCATCGCAGAAGAACTTGAATGTCGGTGTACTTCTCACGCCATAGCGTTCGGCAACCCATGAGTTTGTCAGAATATTGATCTTTGCAAAAAGAACAGAATTTTTGAATTCTTCTGCATAATTTTTGAAATACGGCTCCATCTGGTGACAGAATGCACACGTGGGACTGTAGAACATAACAGCAACGGGCCGTGTCCCTTTCTCCACAGTTTTTTCCCAGATCAGATCGTCAACTTCCATGAGCAGTTCATCGGTCATAACAATCCCGTATAAACCAGATATTAGAGAATACAGCACAAATAGTTTGTCCCGCCCGCAATTTCGGACAATCCGTGAGGTCCAATCTCTTCCTTTTATTGCAAAGGCCATGCATACCAATCAGGTACGAAAGGAAGGGTACGAAGATGCTGATGCGAATCGGGGGGAAAGATACCGCGGGACCTGACGACCGCTGGATCGATGTGAAGAATCCGGCAACCGGTGTTTTGATCGATCGGGTACCATCCGGTACATCAGAAGATGTTGCCCACGCTGTCGAGGTTGCAGATGCCGCATCCCATGGCTGGAAGAAAACACCTATGCGGGAACGGGGAATTATTCTCTTCCATGCTGCCGGGCTGGTGAGGGAGCAACACAAGGAGATTGCACAGCTCCTGACCATGGAGCAGGGCAAACCACTCCGGGAGTCCATTGATGAAGTCCGGGGTTTTGCCAATATACTGGAATACTATGCCGGGATCTCGGCCCACTCTTCCGGTGAAGCAATCCGCCTGGGTCCTTCCGGCGACTGCATGGTTGTGCAGGAACCTCTCGGAATCTGCGGGGCGATCATCCCGTGGAATATGCCGGTCATCATCCTGGGTTGGAAGATCGGGCCGGCACTTCTTGCCGGAAATACGATGGTTGTAAAACCTGCATCCACAACACCACTCTCCAGCCTCAGACTTGCTGCAATTCTCGATAAGGCCGGTCTTCCTCCCGGAGTGCTTAACATGGTAACGGGGAGTGGTGAATCCGTTGGAGGGGCCATTGTCCGGCATCCCCTCATCCGCAAAGTCTCCTTTACCGGCAACTGCATAACGGGAGAAAAAATCCGTCAGAACGCATCCGGGCAGTTAAAAGATCTCACCCTGGAACTTGGGGGATCAGATCCTATGATCGTCATGGATGATGCTGACATAGACAGGGCTGTTGAAGGAGCACTCCGGGGCCGGTTTTACAATGCCGGCCAGGTCTGCACAGCGGTCAAACGCCTGTACGTGCACGATAAGATTGCCGATATTTTTGTCAGGAAACTAAAAGGACGTGTCGAATCCTTAAAAACCGGAAACGGCCTTGAACCGGGAATCGACCTGGGGCCTATGAACAGCGCAGAACAACGCGAACGGATCTCTTGTATGGTCAGCGATCTTATGGAGAAAGGAGAAGGAACGATCCTTACCGGGGGTTGCCCCATGCCGGGACCTTCGTATGATAACGGCTATTTCTACAGTCCGACACTGGTCACCGGGGTCCACCCGGGTGCCAGTCTCCTCACCGAAGAGATTTTTGGGCCGGTACTGCCGGTGATGAGCGTGCCGGATCTTGACACGGCAATTCTGGAAGCCAACCGATCCCGTTACGGACTCGGCGCTTCGATCTGGACAAAGGATCTGGCCACCACAAAAAGAGTGTTCGATCAGGTGAATGCCGGTATCATCTGGGTCAACCGACACCTGACCATCCCTCCCGAAATTCCATTTGGCGGCATGAATGAAAGCGGGATTGGCAGGGAGAACGGTTCACATGCACGGGAAAGTTACAGCCGGACCAAGACATTGTTTCTGGGATGGTAAATAATTCCGGTCATTTTAAAGTTAAGAGAAAAAAACAAAGAAAAACCCGGAAGGAACATCGCCATGCTGCATTCCTTCCTGATTTTTTTAAAATATATACACGGACTCACCCGATAAACAGGGGGAAATATTATTTCTTCTTTCGCATACCCGGAATTTTTATGAAATCTGCATCCGGGCACGTGATCTTTGCTGCTGTGGCACGTTCCTGACTATCCGGAGTACAGAAATCCCCGGTATCATGTTTTTTTATGCAGCTGGGAGATCCGGTCTCATTCCCTCGCGTTGGCTGGGTCCCCGCGAGATGTTTACAGAGAAAAGAAAAATTCATCATTTACCTCAACATCCCGCATTCTATTTTAAGAATATAAAAAATGTACTGATTTTAAAAAAAGATCTCAGTTTTTAACCCACCTCTTCCCGGTCACGGCCGATCTCACCTCATAACCCGGTAGCCTGCCGCCGTGACGATCTGTTCGATGTGCTCCTCCCAGCATTTTTCATCTGAAATTACCTTATTGGCGATCTCCTCATTCCAGATCTTCCGGAGTTCGGCATCTGTAGTGGTAAAATACCGGGAGGCATCGGCCACTCTTCCTACCCGGTTATTTCCGGAGTCAAGCATGAGAATACGGTAACAGGAATACTGGCGGCAAAGTTCGGGACGGGTGGTGTGAACAGAGCAGACGAATTTCTTGTTGCCATCATCTCGCATGAACGGACATGCCATGGGCCGCAATGTTTTGAGATCCTGCAAACGGAAGAGATCCTGCTTGTCAGGATCCAGAGTTACGACCCGATCTTCTCCGGTAACGGTTAATCCGATCCGGTAAGAACAGGAGTCCAGCTCTTCGCGTATTTCAATAATCTCGCCCATCGAACTGCAGCATTCACCACACTGCCCACAAATAAACACCAGCGATCAAACCTTCTTACACTACTTGTTGTGTGTGATACGATATACCCGGTGTCTTTGTTCCCGGGAAAAAGAGTTACTTATTTCATGGCGGTTCAATACTAGTAAGGTGATTCTTTGTCAAAACGGGCAGTTGATATGACATTCCAGGCACTTTTTACGCTTACGGATCTCCGGGTAATACTCCGTGAGACCGCACCGCAGCATACGCTTGACGACGAACAGCGGGTGCAGGCACTTCGGCTTTTGGAGAATCTTGAACGACAGGTATCCTCCTTGAAACAGGAGATGATGAAATGAGATGCGCCAATGGTATTGAGGCGCGGCAGGTGGATGAACTTGCGATCAATATCGATCCAATACAGGTTGGGGGAAGACTCACCGGCGATGCGATGAAAGCCGTGATTGCGTATGGCGACGGGTATTCGGTCTGCGATAACTGCCGCAAACCCAACCGGCTTGACTATATCAGCAAACCCCCGATCGCAGAATTCCATAAGGATGTGGCCGCATGGCTTAACATGGATGCCGTACGCACGGTGCCCGGCGCCCGGAGGGGATTTCAGGCTGTTGCTCATACGTACGTCAATAAAGGAGACCCGGTCCTGCTCACCTCACTCTCCCATTATACCGAGTTCCTGGCCGTTGAAGGGAGTGGAGGAATTGCGTGTGAGATTCCAGCAAACGACCAGCATATTGTCACACCCGATGCAGCCGCATTAAAGATTGAAGAAGTAAAGAAACAGTTCGGCAGGGTACCAGTCCTGGCTTTTATCGATCACGTGGATTACCAGTTTGGCAATATGCATGATGTCAAAGCGATAGCAAAAGTCTGCCACCAGTATGATGTCCCGGTCCTCTACAATGGGGCCTATACCGTTGGAATCCTGCCGGTGAATGGCAAGGATCTTGGGGTGGATTTCGTGATCGGATCCGGGCATAAGAGCATGGCAGCTCCTGCTCCTTCGGGTATTCTAGCTACAACCACAGAACGGGCAGCAGAAGTCTTTCGAACCACGGCAATTGTTGGTGATGTAACCCAGAGGAAATTTGGGATCAAGGAGCCGGAGATGATGGGATGTACGCTGATGGGTGTCACGCTCATTGGCATGATGGCATCATTTCCCCGGGTAAAGG
>JBAXDE010000143.1:0-5598 GCA_037141115.1 Methanomicrobiales archaeon
GATCATCACCGGGTTCCTGCACCGAGAACCGTACTATCGCGATCTTCCCCCCGTACCGCACCGCATTATCCATAAGATTATAGAAAACCTTGACAATCAGCGGATCGGCAAACACTTCAGTTCCGGCAGGAATTTCATTTTTTACCCGGACGTGCCCGAGCGGGGCTTCATTTGCAGCAACATCTACGATTGTCCGGATATCCTGCCATGCAGGAGTGGTAATTCCGATCTCTTCGTATTCCCGGGTGAACCGGATCATTGAGAGTATTCGCTCAGCAGCCGCTACAGCCTTCTGACAATACGCTGTATGTTTGGGATCGGGCAGCTCGGATTGCAGCAATCCAAGATATCCAATCACGACAGTCAGCTGGTTGTTTATATCGTGCCTTGTGATGGTGGAAAGAAGGGTGAGTTTTTTATTTACCTGCTGGTATGCTGTTGAGATCTCAAAGAGCTCTCCTGCCCGCCGCTTGAGCTGGTCCTCGAGCGCCTTTTTCATAGTGATGTCAATGAGGAACAGGAGGGTTGCCGGGTTGTTGTCATACAGGACCGGTTTACTTTTCACCATCACCGATCGATAAAGCCCGTCCTGCGCAATTAGGAATATTTCAGAGAGGGGACCTTCTCCCCTTTCCTCATCTGCCGCCATAGAGGCTCTCACGTTATCACGGGAATCTTCCGGTACATAGGACAGGAGAGGAGTACCGGTCAGTGTTTCTGCATCATATCCCAGTGCCCTCGCCGCGGCCGGATTTATGTAAAGGATCCTTGTGTCCTGACCGCATACGACAAGATAATCCATCAGGTTGTCCGCATGACTCTTATTGAACGCCTCGCGATCGGTGTGTAATGCCTCTCCCGGTTTTTTTCCCGTAAGAGCCCGGACCGTCCCAATGAATGCTTTGAGGGACCCGTCGGGGGTTTTCTGGGGCATGATAGTCATGAGGGCATCAAAGACCGTGCCATCTTTTTTCCTGAAACGGGTTGGATGTTCTTTAACGTATCCGTCCCGTACAACGAGGTCAAGGAACGAAGAACGTTCTTCAGGATGTGCATAGACAGAAATGACGGGAACTTCAAACAATTTGGCCCGGCTCTCATAGCCGAGTGTCTCTACTAAGGCATCATTGCCATCAACCCACTTCCCATCGGGTGTGGTGATGAATACGCAGTCCAGGGTTGTTTTAAAAAAATGGTGATAACGGGTCTCGCTCTCGCGTAGTGAGATCTCCTGCCGGGTCAGTTCCTCCAGGTTGGCCCGGTGTTCCTCTTCAGTGGCCGCGATCTGCTCATAGGATGCCCCCAGTTCATCATTTTTCCTGAGCAGTTCTTCTTCAGTCCTGCGTTGCCTGATTACATTCCATAATCCGCTCATCAGGAGCGAGAGTTCCTGGACATCCCGCTCATCATAGTTTGTAGTCTTGTTTCCTACCCCGGCAACCATGACAATACGGGGACCGTCAAAAACCGGGATATTCATATGACGGATGATGGGGAGATGCCCCTTCGGGTGTCCTTTCTTCAGAGGGTTTTCTGCCGTATAATCATTGGTGATAACGGGACGGCGCTGCCGGACGGCCTCGCCCCACAGGCCGGTAGAGCGGACGGGAAATTCGAGAGGTTTTTTATCAACCGTACATTCCTTCATTGACTGTGCAGACCAGGCATACATGGTGAGGAGGGTCTCATCATCGGAGACAAAAGCGAGATACCCTATCGAGCTGGCAGAGATCTCCACTGCTTTTTCTACAGCAAAGTTCATGAGTTCTTTTAACGGGGCTGAGGTCATCTGGTAAAAAGAGACGAGGGCCTGGAGCCGGCACTCGTCCTGCTTCAATGCATCTGCAGCACGCCTCCGTTCAACAGCGAGCCTTATTTTATGCGAGAGTTCGGCAAACTGGCTCTTTACCTCGCCACCTTTCTGGAGATAGAAATCCGCACCATTGTTAAGCGCTTCAATGACAACTTCTTCACGTCCCCGTCCGGTGAAGATGATGAACGGCGTGGGATTTTCGGATGCTTTGAGTAACTTAAGGAACGTGATCCCATCCATTCCCGGCATCTGGTAATCTGAGACAATGGCATCATACCGCTCTGTGTTCAGCCGTTCCATTGCCAGTTTTGCAGAGGTGAGCGTATCGACAGTAAATGCCCCATCACACTCAAGGAAAAGTTTGCCGATCTCGAGGAGGGCGGGTTCATCATCCACATAAAGAACCCGGATCGTATCTGGCATTGTATCGGCATCCCCGTCTTAAAGTATATTACTCACTATATGAGCGGAGTGTAAATAATCCTGTCATGAAACATTTTTTTAATAGGTATTTTGATCAGGCGGATCCCGCTTGACAGGACAAGATTGCCTAATGGTCAATATCCCGGCTCACCCCGGCATAATGGCTTTGCCAGGTGCCGTCGGGCAGTTGGCGGCACTTCGTACCACCCGGGTTCAAGTGAACGGGAAATTTCCTGCACATCCGGTTCTGCTACCCGGGCATCGCACCGCTTGCACTTGTATCCCTTTCCCTTCCCATCACTCGTCATGCGCTTGTTGCACACAGTACAGAGCGGGGGTCGTATAATCGTAGGCCGGGCAAGCGAAACGATCCGAATCTTCTCTAAGTTGATACTCCCTTTTTTGAAACTGCCCACCGCAATAATTTCATCACCCGGCACCAGCTGCCGGATGATGATCCGGAAATTCTTTGTCGGTTCATACGCCATGCACCGCACGGAAAAGTCCCCGTCTTTCATGCCAAACGAGACATGTCCACCCGTTTTTGTTTCGGGAGTACTGGAAACCGTACCATGCACAAAATAGGAGAGCAATTCGCCAAGCAGGCCGCAACGTCCTGGCAGCAGGTGAGCGTCTGTGCCCTGGTTCGTCACCCAGATCTGCTCAATGCCGGGAGTCTCGGACTGGATCTGTTGCCGGGCTGCCATCACCCATTGCGGGCTCTCGCCCCGGATCCCGAAGAGAACCGGGTCGGGCGTATGGGGAACACAAACAACGACATCGTTGACTAAATCCACGGTATCCCACGTATGCGGGAACGTTGCAGTCTCTGCTGCAAACAGGCTCTCACGATTTACACTGCGGGGAGTACCAAATGCCGACAGTTCACGGTACACAAGAATCTCGGAGGTCTTGTCCGCAAGCTCGCTTGCCACAGCAGCCGTGGCACCGATAAGACCGCGCCGGTTCTTCCAGCCCTTGTACCGGGCTCCGGCTGCATCAAGGATCGCAACCGCTTCTTCTATCGTACAGAAGTCCGTCACCGCTTTAAGGTAAAATGCCGGATCCAGTTTCCGGTCTACAACCACGACCCCGGGATTCGTGTTCTCGCAGGAAAAGTCGGCCAGTTCCTCGATTAAGGCGCAGGATATTTCAAAAGCCTTGGCAGGATCGCCTTCCACATCGAACATGATCGCGGCATTCCCCCGGGTCTTCCAGGTTACATTCGGGTTGAGCCGGACCAGCCGGGCTTCCCGCACCTGCATATGTTCATGGATAAGCCTGCGGACAAGTACTACCCCGAGGTAGGTGGTGCACATTCCCTGCGGCGAATCCGTGTCATCAATCCCGATCAGCATGTCTATATTAATATATGGGCACGCTCCATCCATTTGTAACTACATGTCCCAGGAACGCCAGCTCCAGCTGGTTACCAGCGTGATGATCACGGCAGGCTTCGATGTCTCCGAGAGGTTTACCCTCCGCCCGCGGAGTTTTGATCTCATTGCCCGCAACGACGGGACATTACTGGTCATCAAGGTGGTCTTCCATATCGATTCCGTGAGCGAAGAGGTGGCGTTCGATATCGAGCTCATCTCGCGCCTGCTGGGGGGCATCCCGCTAATTGTGGGAGAACGCGCACGGGATGCAGAGCTGGAACGCGGGGCAGTCTACGTGCGGTACGGGATCTATGCCATCAGTCCCTCAACCCTCTATGATTATTTTGTCGAGAAGATTCCCCCGCTCGTGTATGCATCGCCCGGCGGCTTGTATGTCAATATCAATGGCGAAGCGCTCCGGGAATTACGGGAGCGGCGCAACATGTCACTGGGCGATCTCGGGACAGTACTCGGAGTATCGCGGCGCACGATAAGCAAGTACGAGGGCGGGATGGGCACGACGCTGGATGTGGCCATACGCATTGAGGAATTCTTCAATACCGGTGTTGTCGAGTCCATCGATCTCATCCGGAACGAACCGCCAAAAGCAATGGAAGAAGAAAAGGAGCTGACCGGGGTCCACATGCAGAGCCCGATGGAGTTCCTGGAACTGATCGGGGTCCGTCTTCACACGCTCCACGGAGCCCCGTTCCAGGCCCTCCTCACATTCGACAAACAGACGATCCTCACGGGCTATGGCCCGGCGCAGAAAGTGGTAAAGCGTGCAGCCCTCATCGGCAATCTCTCTCAGATTGCAAAGAAACACGCAATGTGCGTGATCACCGATTACCACAAGGAAAAGAAGATCGGAAAGACGCTCGTTATCGGGGAGAAGCGCCTCCACCGGATTGAGGACGGTTTCGAACTCCTCGACCTGCTGGGCGACTGAACTTTTTTACATTACCTATATATAGAACCACAAACCAATTTTAGTGCTAAATCTAGTGCAAAAGTGGTGAAATTTATGTCACAACAACTTGGAGGACAGCAGATTTTTATTCTTAAAGAAGGCAGCACCCGTACCCGCGGCCGCGACGCTCAGGGTATGAACATCACCGCCGCAAAGGCAGTGGCAAGTGCAGTCAGGACCACGCTCGGTCCAAAAGGTATGGACAAGATGCTCGTTGACACCATCGGCGACGTAGTAATCACAAACGACGGTGTCACGATCTTAAAGGAAATGGACATCGAGCACCCGGCCGCAAAGATGATGGTCGAGGTTGCAAAGACCCAGGACGATGAAGTCGGCGACGGAACAACCACCGCAGTCATCATCGCCGGGGAACTCTTAAAGAAGGCAGAAGACCTCCTTGAGATGGATGTCCACCCGACGATCATCGCAGCAGGCTACCGCCAGGCAGCCGAGAAAGCCCAGCAGCTCTTAAAAGAGATTGCTTTCGATGTAAAAGTCAGCGACAAGGCAATGCTCAAGAATATTGCAGGCACCGCAATGACCGGCAAGGGCGCAGAAGCCAGCAAGGACAAACTCTGTGACCTTGTAGTCAAAGCAGTGACCATGGTCACTGATGCTGACGGCACCGTTGACATCGAGAACATCAAGGTCGAGAAGAAGACCGGTGGCTCGATCGATGACTCCGAGATTGTTGAAGGAGTACTCATCGACAAGGAACGCGTCCACCCCTCAATGCCAAAGAAGGTTGTCAATGCAAAGATCCTTCTCTTAAACGCAGCAGTCGAGTTCAAGAAGACCGAAGTCGACGCCGAGATCAACATCACCAGCCCCGACCAGCTCCAGGCATTCCTCGATGAGGAAGAGCGCATGGTCAAGGACATTGTTGAGAAGATCGTCAAGAGCGGTGCAAACGTCCTCTTCTGCCAGAAAGGCATTGACGACATTGCACAGCACTACCTTGCAAAGGCAGGACTCTTTGCAACCCGCCGTGTCAAGAAGAGCGACATGGA
>JBAXDE010000144.1:0-5564 GCA_037141115.1 Methanomicrobiales archaeon
ATAATATATTTGTGACCGGATTTATACCTTCCCCCACTTTTTCGAGAGGATACATCTCTGCGATCATCCCGACGAGTTCGTGCAGGTTGATCCGCTTACCGCCGGCAACATTGAACACACCATCTTTTCCTGCCTGCATAGCCCGGAGATTTGCCTGGACAACATCTTTGACATACACAAAGTCCCGGGTCTGGTTGCCATCGCCATACATGACGATCGGGCGCTGTGCCAGAGTGTTTGCAATAAATTTCGTGATCACCCCGGAATAGGGAGATGCGGGATCCTGACAGGGGCCAAAGACATTGAAGTAACGCAGCGAGGTACAGCGAACCCCATATAACCGGGAGAAGACCGAACAATAATTCTCACTGGCCAGCTTCGATACCGCATACGGGGAGAGGGGGTCCGGAGTCATGGACTCCTGCGTTGGCAGGCGGGGATTATTGCCATACACAGCAGCAGTGGATGCAAAGACCAGATTCTTCACACCACAATTACGGGCTGCGAGCAGCACATTGAGAGTTCCAGAGAGATTTACTTGATGGGTCTCTGCCGGGTCCGCTACCGAACGCGGGACGGATACGATGGCTGCTTCATGAAAGATACCATCTGCACCGGAAAAAGCACTTTTAAGGGCAGGGAGATCCAGGATACTTCCCGGAATAAACGTAACCCGGTTCCGGGGTTCAAGGAGAGCAATATTTTCCCCTTTACCGGAAAGCAGGTTATCAAAGATCACCACTTCATGACCATCATGGAGCAGACCTTCAGCAATGTGAGAGCCAATGAACCCTGCTCCACCAGTAATAACGTATCTCATATCATCTCCAGATTATTGCGATTTGTTAAAAATAATCCAAAATAATCTGGGTGTTCAATTGTATTAATAACGAGGTCACGCCCCCGGGGTCAGAATCTTCAGAACCTCACACCGGATGATTATTCTTATCCCCTCGCCCTATTCCCCTGTACACGAAACCGGCCCCAATGAACGCGTCCGGATCTATTACGTTCCTCCCATCGACAATGACCGGGTGATCTTTCCCACATAACCTCTTCACATCGAGAGGCTTGAAATTCTTGTACTCATTATGCCCGGTAAAGACAACGACAGCGTCCGCATTCGTCACAACCGATTCCAGGTCGTGTTCGATCGTAATCCCCGGGTAGGCCTCGACCCAGGGGTCATGGACTGCCACCGTTGCCATGGCCTCAAGTGCCAGGTCCCGGTATAATTCTGATGGCGGATCCCGTGCATCATCCGAGTTCCCGAGAAACGCCCAGCCGAGCAGTGCGATCCTCGCTCCCTTCAGCGGTTTTCCTGTACGCTCCAGTGCCTGCCTTGTCAGGGTGAGCATATGCCGGGGCATGAAGTCATTGATGTGACGGGCAAGGACAAAGAGCGAGGGCTCTCCGGAGGGATAGTCGAGCGTGTCTTTCCCCAGGACCTGTACACCCCGCTCAAGATGATACGTATCCTTGGTCAGGCAGTGCCCCCCGACACCGGCACCCGGCCAGAGCATGGCACGGGTTATTCCCTCTCCTTTCAGGGTGTCGACACCCGTGCGAACATCATAGACATTTACACCCATCGCTTCGCAGTACAGGGCAAGCTCGTTGATCGCAGCAATCTGGAGATCGCGGAAGGTATTCTCCGTAGTCTTGGTTACTTCCGCTGCGGTGGCACCCATCGGGATGACCCGGCCTTTGGTCAGAATCGGGGCATACAATTCGGTTGCACGCCGGGTGCTGATATCGTCAATCCCCCCGACAATCCGGTCATGCTCCCGGATATTGCGGAGGAGTCGCCCGACCATCACGCGTTCGGGTGCATGGGCGAGCGCAAAATCAATGCCGGCAAGAAGACCGGATTCCTTTTCCAGGATCTCCCGGGCTACGCCAGTTGTAGTCCCGGGAGTGATGGTGGATTCCAGGACAACGAGCATCCCGGGTTTGAGATTGCGTCCAACATTTCTTACCCCCTCAAAAAGGGCAGAGAAGTCCGGAAGGAGATCTTTCTTGTTGAGAAAGGGCGTCTGGATGGAAAGGGTGACGGCATCGAGTTCAGAAATTTTTGAGAAATCCGATATACAGGAAAATTTCTTCTCCACCACCACTTTTTTGAGAAGGTCTTCAAGACCCGGCTCTTCACCTTTAAGAGGACTCTCCCCCCGGTTGAGCATCTCAATCTTATATCCCGAGGTAGAGGAATCCCGCTGGAATCCATATACTTTCTTAAATTGGGGCGAATCGGCAAAGAGTGCTGCGGCGGGAATCCCGACATATCCCATACCAATCACACCGATCGTCCGGATCGGGCCCCGTTGTAAAAAAAGATCTGCAAGAGACGGTTTCATGCATTCCCCCCTGTATTGCAGACAAATCCCTGCGTAATCTCCTCGCAGACCTTCAGGTTGAGCAGGGCCTGCTGCGGGGTTATCGGGAAGGGCCTCTTCTTGTCAGCACAGTCCAGGAACGTGGAGAGTTCCCGCTTCAACGGCTCTTGCTTGTTGACCAGAACCTTCTCGATGATATTCTCCTGCACGTACCGGTCGTTCTCGATATGGTATTGCCCGGGCTTCCGGTAAATGGCGATCTCCTGGGTCATGTAATCGCCTTCGATCGTGCAGTCTTCCTGCTCGATATAGATACTGCGGATCTTCTTGGAGGATTTGCGGCTCCCGGACATATAGACCGGGGTAGTACCAAAATTGAAGAGCGCCCCACACACATCGGCATTTCCCGAACTCTGCACGGAATACTCCGCACTGCCAAAGAAGCTGAAGATCACATCGATATCGTGGATCATGAGATCCTCCACAACCGAAGTGTCAGTGATCCGGGTCGATGCCGGATTGTGGCGTTTTGTCTCAACATAGAGGGGTCGGTCGATCATGCGCCGGATTTCGTCGATGATCGGGTTGAAACGTTCAATATGCCCGACCCCGACAATGAGATCTCGGGGGATGATTTTGATCAAGGCTTCAGCTTCTGCTGCAGTATGGCAGATCGGTTTCTCGATAAGTGCATGCACCCCGGCCGAAAAGACCTTGCGGGCCACATCATGATGAAACCGGGTAGGGACACAGATGCTGACAGCATCGACCTGCTCAAGGAGGGCCTCTACCGAGGATGCCATCTGCCCGTCATTTGCCTGGGCAACATCCGTTGCAGCATTCGTGTTCAGGTCCGTTACCCAGAGTGAATCGACCTGCTTGAGTTCTGAATAGACCCGGGCATGATTCCGGCCCATGACCCCAACGCCAATGACCCCGACATCCATTTAGCACACTCCGTTGATGGTTGTACAGATATTTTCAAGCATCGGTGCAGTCACCAGGGGATGGACCGGAAGGGAGAGCACTTCCTGACACAACTGCTCTGCCACCGGGCAGGAAACAGCGGGATTTTGTTCACGATATACCGGCTGCTGATGGATGGAAACAGGGTAATGAACCGCAGTCCCAATCCCGCGATCGGCAAGGTATGCCATGAATTCCGCTCGCTTCATCGGGAAGTCGGGAGTTATCCGGACAACATACTGGTGATAAACATGGGTCGAATCCGGCATACGACAAGGTGTTACCAGGCCTTTTGCAGACAGGTGTGAATCCAGGTAGGCAGCATGAGAAATTCGTTGGGTATTAAAGCCGGGTAATTTTTTCAACTGCTCACACCCGATTGCACCACCAATATCGGTCATACGATAGTTATACCCGATCATGGTATGGCGGTACTTCTCGCTCTGCCCGTGGTTGATGAACTTCCGCATCATTGCTGCGTACGCATCATCATTGGTGGTGATGATGCCCCCTTCACCGGTTGTCATGTTCTTGGTGGGATAAAAAGAGAAGCAGCCGGCTTTGCCAAATCCTCCCACAGTCTTTCCATGATAGTGTGCCCCATGTGCCTGGGCCGCATCTTCAATTAACGCGAGATGGTGATCCTCGCAGATATCCAGGACCGGGCGGATAGCAAAGGGCTGGCCGAAAAGGTGGACACCGATAACCGCTTTGGTCTTTTTCGTTACTGCCTCAGCCACACAGTCCGGATTGATATTGAAGGTATCTCTCCCCACATCGACAAAGACGGGTGTTGCACCGCACATTGAAACACAGCTGGCGGTTGCAAAGAATGAGAAGGTAGGGACGATCACCTCATCTCCTGATTTTATTCCAGCACAGGCAAGTGCAGCGTGAAGTGCAGCTGTTCCGCTATTGACCGCTATCGCGTGTTTCACGCCACAATAGTCACTGAATTTTTCCTCAAACTGTGCTACTGCCGGCCCTTGTGCCAGCATACCGGACCGGATTATTACGGCTGCTGCAGATTCTTCTTCTGTGCCGGTTGATGGTTGGGCAATGGGGATTTTTGTCATGATGAACGGGGATTCTCGTTTTTTTAACAATTGTGTTCAGTGTCATTGTTTTCTATTTTAAGTTCTGATATAGAGTCGCTCTGGAAATGTTTCATTGCGGTAAAAACGATAGATTCCAGTCCGCCTCCTGAAACATGATATAAAGAAAGATTCGGGAAACCATAAAAGAACTCCTGATTAATAATACTAAATATATTCTCTAAAGAAACAAGAAAAATATATTGGGAGATATATCTGCGCATGAAAGAAATTGTTCAGAGGTTCACCAGAAGGGATAACCAATATATTCGGGTTTAATCTGTTCCGCAGCGGCCCTATCCCAAGATCATTTGCCAGACATCCCAATAACGATATGAGCCGATTATCGAATCGCCACTGGACAATCCGGATTTAAGTGCAGAGATGGGTACAGTTGAAAATAAATTCTGGATACCCCTGGGGTGGGATGATGGAATGGATCGCTGATCATCATGGAGAATGAGTCTTAATGAAGGTACAGAAATCTATGGGATTTGAGTATATTCATTATATTAATGCACATATTTCATTGACCTCAACACGATATTCACGTAAGATTCTGATGTCGTCAGCGGTTATGACCTGGACGGAATGTGTGCGTTCTTTTTATCGGTATTGCACCACAGGCCGGGAAAAAGAGTCTCAAAAATATTCTGCATAGCCTTATTCCGGTATGTAAAAACAGTTCAAGGAGTTGTCAGGAAGAGATTACTTTGAATCGAAAAATGGGTGAGATAACTCAACAATAAAATAAAAGTCAGTATTAAGAACCAACTGAACTGACGCCGGGGAAGAGATTTGAACTCTTGAGGTGCGAGCACCAGTAGCTTTCAAGGCTACCGCCTTCCCGGACTAGACTACCCCGGCATGTGCTCCATATGTATGGCGTGGTATGTAAAAAACCCTTCTTTACTTTGTTGTACCAAACGGGAGCCGGTCCAACGAGCCATACAAATTGTTGGACGGGCAACCGGGAAAAGGTGAAAGTGCGAAATTTCATCGCAATATCCATTCCCGGTTACACACATAACGCGCATTTCATCGATCAACAAGTGGGAAAACACGGGAATCGAAGGTCAAATTGGAAATAATCACAAAGCATCCGCTACTTCAGCAGATAGTGTAAACAATTTACTGTAAAATCGAAAACGCCCTGATCTCTAATCAT
>JBAXDE010000145.1:0-5558 GCA_037141115.1 Methanomicrobiales archaeon
TATATTTACTAAAATATCGATCTTTCCCTTAGTTTTGGAGGGGATACTAAAAATCACGTATGAAGAAATCTGTTTCCCTAAGGATCACAGTCCTTACTCTTGTGTTGCTGGCAGTACTGGTTGTGCTTCCCGTTTCCAGTGCGGTTGATTCACCGGCAACAACTCCTGTAAAACCATTTGTCAGTGTCAGTATTTCACCGGTTGTTCCTGTAGTTGGTGACACCGCTTATGTCGCCGGGGTAGCTCAAGGTGGTAATCTTACTGCCGGTGTCCAGATATGGGTATTTGCCGGTAATTATGTGAACGTCACGACGGTGCCTCTCAATGCAGACGGATACTCTTACAAACAGATTTACCAGACCGGCCATCTGCCCCCGGCAACGTACTATGTTTTTGTCCAGAGTCCGGCCATTGATGGGCAATTTGATGTTGACTTTATCGAGTCCGGTAAATATACCGGACAGGTCGTCAACACCAGGACCAACACGATGATTTTGAACTTCACGGGAGTTGGCAGTGTCCTTGATAAGGATGCATCACAAGCTCTCTCGAATGCACTTAACCAGCCTGGAATGGACGACGTATATAGCAAGGCTGCATTCCAACTGGTTGCTCCCACCGCCATATCCCTGGATATGACAACCGCCCCCACTGTTCCGGCAACAACTGCTGCCCCCGCAGCACCCACCACGGCAAAATCACCCTTGCCCGTTGAAGTTACTGCAGGTGCGCTCGTGATCAGCGGGTGCTGTGCTGCCTTCTGCATGCGAAAGACGCACTAATTTTTTTCTTTTTCTGCAGTATTCTGACATATCCCCTATTGGAAAAGTTCATCATTCCAAAAATAAGATGCCTGCACATGGATGATGCACGGTCCTGGTACCTTTCAGGGATGAAGATCCCGGTGCAGAACCGGTCTCAGAAAGCGCTTTTGGCATTCGAGCAGTCTCATGCACTTGATCCGGGAAATGCGGGGGCATGGAATGTGAAGGGGGTGGCGCTTGCCCATCTTTTTGAGAAGGCAGAAGCATCCAGGCATTTGATCGTGCCCTCAAACGGAAACATTTTGCAGAAATGAAATCTGTTTCTGTCTGATCTTTGAGATACAACGTCTCATCATCCTTTTTTGACACGGGAAATATCGTTTCTCTCTTTTTGGCATATCCCTTTATGGTAATAAAGATACTTTCTCATAGAGAGTTGTCAAGCATGCAGCATGAATCCGATTCGGGTGCCACACCGGCTGTTGAAGGAGGAATAACGCTATGATCTCACTGCGCCTGTACCGAATCTATGATATTGGCAGGGAGATCGACATCGACTGGCTGGAGCGGGCGCTGGCCCAGAACTACTTTACGGCAAGGACCAGTTTTGTCCGGGTCAAACCCAAGTCCATCATGATGGAGGATCCCCCGCTCCTGATCCAGATGCACCCGATCCGGGTGGAACGGGAGGGCAGGACCTTTGAGTTCTCGGTGGTTGCACGGGTTTTTGATATCGGGGCAATCAGTTTCTGTTTTGTACACGATGACCGGGATGCTGATTACGATGAACTGGAGAACCTGTCGTTCCTGTTTGCCGGTCAGGAAGGGCTTTCGGAGTACTATGTCCAGTATCTCAAGACCTTAGGCGAGATCATCAAACCGCATATCAAGAATTTTGCTATTGATCCCGAATTCTATGAAGATTATACGATCTATGTGACCGATCGCCGCGATGATTCGATCGACCCGGTCCCGCTTCTCACCGGAGAAAAAGCAAAGTTCTCCCCGCAGATGCGCCAGGAGGTGATCAAGAACTCGCTGAGTTACACCGTAGATGATCTCGTCATGTTGTCATGGGATTCGGCGCTTATCTGTGACCCGGAGAGTCCCACCGATATTATCGATTTAATCGAGTTTGCCAACGTTCAGGTGCTTGAACTCCGGTACTATGATCGCGAGCTCACCCGTGGTATGGAAAAGATGTATGATGATATTGAACATGCGGACCGGCTGTCGCAGTTCCGGAGGAGCCGCAAGTATCATGCGATCATGGCAGCCCAGATGGAGATGTACGCAGAGATCTCCGAGATTATCGAAAAAGTCGACAACCTGATCAAAGTTACTGAAGATATCTATTATGCCCGGGTGTATGCAACCACGTTAAAAGTACTGCGAAGCGGATTGTGGAGCGAGAGCGTGACCCGGAAGATCGATGTGATCCGTGAGAATTATTCTATGCTTTCCGATGAAGTGCGCATCCAGCATTCGAACTTCCTTGAATGGGTGATCATCATCCTGATCGCAATGGAATTCGTGCTCGCGATCTGGCAGAGTATTACCTGAAAGTCAATTTTTCTTTTTTATTTCGTTTTTATGTTTTGCAATGCACACGTGCTCATGGAAAATTTCTGTAACAATTACACACGGTTGTGTGGGCACGTGAAAATGGCAGAGCCATTTTTATTGAATAAAAAGTCCTTTTTTAAATTGCATTTGTATGCGCACGTGCCAATGGAAAATTCCTGTAACAATTACACCCGGTTGTGCGGGCACGTGAAAATGGCAGGGCCATTTTCATAAAAAAAGTATCTAAAGATACCGGTTCTTGCGTAACCAGTCCGCCTGAGGTGGAAGGTAACGGTAGATGATATCGCACTTCTCGTCCTGGAAACTCCACGGGGTGACAATCACAATGTCGCCTTCCCGAATCCAGGCGCGCTTCTTGATCTTTCCCTTGATCCTGCCCATGCGGGTGACGCCGTCGTAACACCGTACCCGGATATGATTTGCCCCCATCATGAGGTCAGCGAATGCGAACTGCTCGCCAGCCCATTTCTTGGGAAGACGAACCCGGACAACCGGTGAACCGTCCGCATTTACTGCGTTTGGATCTACATCATCGTTATTATTGGGTCTAATTCAGACAACTCCTTTGTTACATGTATGACGTTCTAGGTCAATGAAGGTATGTATTGTATAAATGGTGGCGCGCTATCTCATAAAACTTACCTGTCTCACTTTCTCTCCGCACACTCTGTCCCTTATATTCTCATATTCTCAACTTTCTCACTATGCAATGATCGGCAAAGGTGCATATCTCAAACAACTGACTGCCTCTACCCGGCAGATGAGATCGGTTGACGTGGGAAAAGAGATGGAAGGAAGTTCTCCCCCCTCGGTGTTTATCGGCAGCTGGAATTACCCGGATGTCTACGCCGGTCCCATGATTGCCCCGCAGCATGGCGACACCACAATCATGGATATGCCTGAATCCTGGATTGCCGGCAATCTCACCCAGGAAGAGATCATCGGGTACCGGCTCAATCTCGTCCGGGGAAAATCGATGGTGAATGCAGGAGATCTCAGCTCGCGGTACATAGAAAAACTCCAGGAGATCTCCTTGTCTTCATCCTCCATCGAGAGCGATGTTTCGTTCTCATCTGTCCCTACCGGAACAACATTTTCCGAAGAGCACACGCCATTTGGTCCTAGTGCAGGAATCGAACGGTTTGAGATCGAGAGCGGAAGGTGGGATCACAAACTCGAAAAGGTGTTTTATGACACGGACCTGAGATCCGCTGAAGCAGTTCTCGGTCTGCACCGGCAGGGGGTTCCGTTCTCCAGCATCCAGAAAGCATTTTCTGTCGGGACGATGGGGGTGGACCGGAACCGGCACCTTGTTCCTACCCGCTGGTCGATCACCGCGTGCGACACCATGATCGGTGACCGGCTTCTTGCCGATGTGAAGAAAAATACCGTGATCGATACCCTGCGGGTTCACCAGTTTTCAAGCCTCCACAACAATTACGCCGTTCTCCTGATGCCCACCGGCTGGCAGTACGAATGGTCAGAGGCGTTTTTGAAAGTGCTGGGCAATGAGGAACTTGTCTTTTCCGATCATGAAGGGTACAAAAAGAAGACCGAATACTCCCATCTCGGTGGATGCTATTACTCCTGTAAGATGGCTGTGCTCGAAGCGCTGGCCCGGCAACAGGAACAGGCTGGTGCGATCATCCTTCGGGAGGCGCACCGTGGGTATGTGCCGATGGGCGTCTTTAATGTCCGCGAAAATGTCAGGAGCGCGATGCTGCAACCGGCAGAGGTGTTTGAAGATATCCGGTCAGCACTCTCTCATATCTCAGAATCATTCTCCCTCCCCATGACCCGTTTTATTGAAGAAGGAGCATTGTTGCGGGAGTCGGTCCGGCAGCGCCAGTGCAGGCTTAGTGATTTTTCATCGGCATTTAACTGATATGACGTTCCTCCAAGAACATGAATGCAGGCGTGTGACTTCTCCGTTGGAAGAGATGACCCGGGATCCCCGGCGGATCATCCTGCACCTTGATATGGATAGTTTCTATGCCTCAGTTGAGATGCGGGAGGACCCGGGACTGAAAGGAAAACCCGTGGTCATCGGTGCGGATCCGAAAAATGGTACCGGCAGGGGGGTTGTCTCCACCTGCTCGTACGAGGCGAGGGCGTTTGGCATACGGTCTGCAATGCCCATCTCACAGGCATTTGTTCTCTGCCCGCACGCAATATTTCTTCCGCCTCATTTCCCCCGGTATGCCAAAGCATCCGCTGATGTGATGGGGATTTTAAAATCTCACGGCTTTTTGTTCCAGCAGGTGAGTATTGACGAAGCATTTCTCGACGTGAGTTCCCTAAAAGATTATCCGGCAGCAACCTGTTTTGCAGAGCAGATTAGAAATGATATTCGTACTCAACTCGGTCTTACCTGCTCGATTGGTATAGCCCCGACAAAAGTGGTGGCAAAGATCGCTTCGGATGTCAACAAACCGGATGGAATTACCGTGGTTGAACCCGAAAATCTCCTGGCATTCCTCTCACCGATGTCGGTACGGAAGATCCCCGGTATTGGCAGGAAGGCAGAAGCAGAACTCTTTGAGATGGGAATAAGGACGATCAGGGATCTCGTCCAACATGACCTCCAGATTTTGATCGCCCGGTTCGGGCGTTCTGCGATTGCCCTTCAGGCTATTACCGCCGGTATCGATAATGATGCCGTAAAAGAGCGGGAAGGTGTGAAGTCGGTATCCCGTGAAACGACCTTTCCGGAAGATACCCATGACGAACAGGTAATAGCTGCAACCATTGATGCACTTGCAGATGATGTATCCCGGAATATTGCCGAGGAATCCCTGCGATGCAGGACGATTACGGTGAAAGTGCGGTATGAAGGTTTTATCACTAGGACAAAAGCCCGGACGCTCTCTCACTATACGGACAATGCAAATACCGTGCGCTCCTGTGCATACTCCCTGCTCCATGAGATTTTTGATGGTCGTCCAATTCGTCTTCTCGGGATACGTCTGTCGTCGTTTGAGCAACCGGATACCCGGCAGATGATTCTCGATGTGTAATGTCAGGTTCCCCGGTTTTTTACGGGTCTGCTACCGCAACGCAGGATTGTGAGTGGGTACAACAGAACACCGGTATCGATTATGCGGTTACGGAGAATCGCTCACCATATCCATTAACGTGGCGGGAAAATACAGCCCACATTCCGCAGTAATTCTTTCAAGAATAATATTTTTCATACGTCGGTCCAAG
>JBAXDE010000146.1:0-5548 GCA_037141115.1 Methanomicrobiales archaeon
ATAAATCAATTAGACCAAGAACACTTTTATCCGTTTAGTGGCAAACTTGGGCTGATTCTCTAATTTGTTTTACGCTAAATCCGGCGTGCGGAAGTAGCGGATGCTTTGTGATTATTTCCGGTTTGACTTTCGATTCCCCTGTTTTCCCACTTGTTGATCGATGAAATGCGCGTTATGAGTGTAACCGGGTAATGGATAGTGCGATGAAATTTCGCACTTTCACTTTTTCCCGGTTGGCCGTCCAACAATTTGTACGGCTCGTTGGACCGGCTCCAAGAATTACCAAATATAAATCAGAATAATTAAAAACTGTTCACCCCTATTCATCAGTTACGGGAACCCAATAAAAAAACGAACATACAGGAAAACTGGCTGCTACCCTCTGTCGTAACAAACGCCGTGTATCAAGGGATGAATGAAAATATCACAAAGTATTCTTCAGGAGTGGCGGGATGAAACAAACTAATATGCCTCTCTGCACCGATAACCGGTCCGGTCAGAACATTCATATGGGGATGGATAAACCGCATTGCCTGGATCTCCGGTTGAGGTACGCACATACGGCAGGATAGATCGGAATGGTGCATGATGGCAGCAGAAGAGAAAGATCCCCCGGGTGTTGAACGTTCGCTGAGGAACAACGCAGAGAAGCAGCGTGCACATTTTCCAAAAAAAATATCCTGAACTTAAAGAGCAGACTCCCGAACAACTGATTCACGAACTCCAGGTACACCAGATCGAGCTTGAGACACAGGCAGAAGAGCTCCGGAGAGCCCACCTTGAACTGGAGGAGTCGCGGGACAAGTACCTAGATCTCTATGAGTTTGCCCCGCTCGGCTATCACACGCTCAACGACAAGGCACGGGTCTCTCAGGCAAACCTGTCGGCCGCAGTGCTTCTCGGGGTTGAACGCTGCAATCTGATCAATGCCCGGTTCAGGACCCTGATCGTGGTAGAAGATCACGAGATCTGGGACCGGTATTTCCTTAGCCTGCTCAAAGCAGAAAAAAATCTCACTGTCACCCTCATGCTCAGGCGGGGTGACAAGGCCACGTTTCACGCCCGGCTCGAAGGAGTACGGCTTGCCGACAGCAGCAGGGGACCTTCGATACGGGTGGCAATCAGCGACATAACCGATATCCGGCAGGCAGAAAAGGCCCGGCGGGACAGTGAGCAACTCTTAAAATCGGTCATAGAGATCCTTCCGGTAGGAGTTCTTATCCTCGACTCGAAGGGCGCAGTTGTTACCATCAACCCGGAAGCAGAGAAAATCTGGGGCAAGTCACGTTCCATGGACATCAGGCAGTTCCCGGAACACAAGTGCTGGCGGCTGGAAGACGGGACCCGGATAAAGGCGCAGGACTGGGCTGGGGCACGGGCGATCGGGAAGGGTGAGACAACGATCGAGGAGCAGATCGAGATCGAGTGCTCCGCAGGGGTTCACAAAGTAGTCCTCAACTCTGCCCTGCCCCTGGTAAGAAGCGA
The DNA here is from genome assembly GCA_037141115.1 of Methanomicrobiales archaeon. Lineage (GTDB taxonomy): Archaea > Halobacteriota > Methanomicrobia > Methanomicrobiales > Methanospirillaceae > Methanoregula. The sequence goes on from JBAXDE010000146.1 coordinate 1,486, forward strand.
CGGGAGTTTGGGAGGTGCCGTGGTTGTAACCCAGGATGTCACCGAAGGAAAAGTGGCAGAGGAACGAATCCAGTGGCTGGCAAGTTTCCCGGAGATGAACCCGGATCCGATCATCGAGCTGGACGCGAAGGGGATCATCACGTATGCCAATCCTGCAACCCGCACGATCCTTAAAGATCTCAACCTGCCAGAAGATCCCGCACTCTTCATTCCCTGGGACAAGGCAGAGATCATCCAGCTGCTCAGGGAAGGGGCAGGGCCCCGGGTCTACCGGGAAATTACCCTGGGAGAAGAGAATTTTGCAGAAGATATTGCGCTGGATAGTGAGTTGCAGGTTGTCCGGATCTATGCCCGGAATACCTGTACGCGACGAATGTAAGAGATCATTTTACGATCTGCATGGACAGCCGGGGAGCCCGGACACTATTTTGGGTTATAATTTTAAAAAAAAGGGATTATACAAGGCAATGGTGCACCGTTTGCGTACCTGTCCGGGCACCGGCAACGGTTCCGGATTTGTATGAAGGGGGCCACTCTTGGTTCACCCGCAAAAATCGGAGTATGTTCCGGTCACTTTAACCCGCTAAAATCCCTGTGGAAGCATTCTTATGGGAAAAACGCAATTTCCCTTTTCAGGTTCTGATATGCATGAGTGAAACTCCATCCCCCCAGAAGATGTCCCCAAAAGACCTGATGATAGTCATTGTCATAGCACTCGGCTCGTTCATGGCCGGACTTGATGCCACGATTGTCAATATCGCCCTTCCCGCAATTGCAAAATCCTTTGACATATCCACCGTGATGGCGTCATGGGTGCTCAATGCGTACCTCATCGTTCTCGTCAGCCTCCTGCTCGCGGCATCGCGTCTCGGGGATATGAAAGGGTACCGGAATCTTTTCCTGTGCGGTTTTGCCCTCTTCACGGCCGGGTCCGCCCTCTGCGGGTTATCCCCCACCATTGAGGTGCTCATTGCATCGAGGATGCTCCAGGCCGTGGGCGGGGCAGTCATCTCGGCCCTGGGGGCCGTCATGGTCACCTCGTACCTGTCCTCATCCCTGCGGGGACAGGCGCTCGGTATTGTTGCCATGTTCACCATGCTCGGGGCAGCGCTGGGCCCGGTTCTCGGGGGTTTTCTCACCAGCGTATTTTCCTGGCAGTACATCTTCTTAGTGAACCTGCCGGTGGGAATCATTGCAATCATTCTCGGTATGCACATCCTCCCCACGCAAGCACCGGTCTCCCCGAAAGCGAAGATCGATATTTTGGGTGTGCTGCTGGTATTTGTTGCGCTGGGTTCACTGATCGTTGGCCTGACCTCGGTCCAGGGCAGCAATTCCCGGCTCGGGATGATTGCCCTGGTGATCTCGGCGATCTTCTGGTGCCTCTTCATCATGCAGGAACGCCGGGGAAGAGAACCGCTGATCAACACCCGCCTCTTTGCCAACCGGGCCTACTCGCTCCAGAACGTAAACGTGCTGCTCATCAATATGGCAATGGCCGGCGTCATGGTCATCATGCCCTTCTATCTTGAGCTGGTCAAGAAGATCCCCGCGGGGAATGCCGGCACGATCCTCCTCACCCTGCCGGTCGGGATGATCGTGACCGCTCCCCTTGCCGGAAAGATATCCGATGTGATCGGAACAAAAAAGCCGATCATCACCGGCTTTGCAATCTGTACCGTTGCCCTCTTCCTCCTCTCCACCATCTCTGCCGAGACGAGCGTGGGCCACATCGCTATCTACCTCTTCTTACTCGGTGCGGGAACCGGCATCGCATTCTCGCCGCTGAACAGTGCCGTGATGGGCGAGTGCGAGGCAAAAGACCGGGGATCCACGAGCGGCCTTGTCAAGATGATGACCAATCTCGGGTCATCGCTCGGGGTTGCTGTAGTGATGCTGGTCGCTACGATTGCCGCCGGGCCAAAACTGGCCGAGGTCTCATCGCATGCCTTGTCCTCAAAGGATCTCGCGGGTGCATTTGACGCTGCGTTTCTCTTCTGCATGTGTCTGGAGATCATCGGTATTCTGCTGATGCTCGCCGTTGCGGGGAAGGAACCCTCGGGCGAACCGAGTGGTGAAGCGGGGATCGGGATCTAAACCGTTCTTCTCTTTTTTTTCTCCATCAACACAGTTATTTTCCCGGCAGTACAGTACTACAACAATGCCGGGCACGGACACAAATCCAGTCAGCGATGCGGACCGTTCTTCTCCCGGCCGTGCGGCAACCGCCCTTCTCCACGATCTCAACCGGTGGCGGGAACAACTTGCCCGCAGTATTGCCCGGAACAACCCGGGCCAGCCGAGCGATACACTCGCGGCAGCCACAGACCGGATCGTCGGTCGTCTCCTCTTCCTGCGCATTGCCGAAGATCGCGGACTCATCCCGGCCGGGACACTCCTTGAGATCCAGGGGGCAGCGGATCCCCTCAAGGCCATCTTGGATTTTTTGCCGGACGAAGATCCGTGGACAGAATCTTCTGAGACTGGCCGCAGGCAGAAGATTCCCGGGGATACGGTTCTTCCCGAAGATCGTGTGGTACAAAAAATTCTCCTGCGGTTCTGTGAGCCGGACCGGCAGTACGATTTCACCACCCTTCCTAACGAGACAATTGCAGAAGTACTGGACCAGCACTTCAGGAACGCAGTCCGCCGCTCTTCAGCAGACCAGGCAGTCATTGTAGAGACCCGCGACACGCTCCAGTCGCAGGGGACTCCCACCCCGTCTGCGAAAATGATTGGATTCATGGTCCACCAGTCGCTTGCAGGAGTGTACGCGAACCGGCACCCGGCTGACCCGTTTCCCATCCGTATCCTCGATATGGCCTGTGGTTCAGGAAGGGTACTCCTCCGTGCATACCAGGAGTGCCTCACCCATACCGGCAGGGGCCGGCATACGTTTGCCGAGCGGCAGGAGCACCTTATAGACTCTGTCCATGGGGTGGATCTCGACCCGCATGCCGTTGCTGCGGCAAAGATGCTCCTCTTCTTCGAACTCTGTACGAATGAACGGGCTGAAACCTTACCAGAACCTTTCCTGCGTCTTGCCGGTGCGGTCTTTCGGGCACTTCACCGGAATATCGTGTGCGGGAACTCCCTGATTGCGGCGGATGTCGAGTCCGATGATTCGATCGCGTTCTCCCCGGCACATGAACGTCACCGGATCAACCCGCTTGACTGGAAGGGTTCATTTCCCGAAGTCATGCAGCCGGGAGGGTTTGACCTGGTACTCGGCAACCTGCCGGACGGTCCGCTCCAGACCAGCGAGTGGGTGCACCGGTATTTCCAGCGCCATTATTCCGTCTATGATCAGCAGGGGGACCGCCCGACATATTTTATCGAACGGGCCCTCTCGCTTCTCTGCCCGGGCGGGACACTCGGGTGTGTGCTGGGCAACCGCTGGCTCCGGGCCAGATCCGGCACGCCCCTGCGAAAGTACCTGCTGCAGTACCAGATCGAAGAGATCACCGATACCGGCAAAGTTGCGGAGGACAAACTCAATCCTTCGCTCTGCATCCTCCGGATCACCCGCAGCCCACCCACGCATGCGTTTTTCGCTGCCCCGCTGGCACTTACCGACACCCGGCCACTGGAGGTGCAGGTCCGGACCGGCCGGTTCCCGCTCGATCAAAGGGTGCTGGGTACCGGTGGCTGGACGCTCCGCGATACCCGTCTTCCGGATCTTTTACGGAAAGTTCACAGTACCGGGACCCCCCTCAAAGAGGTGGTGATGGGTCGCATTCACCACGGGATCATAACCGGGCTCGACGAGGCGTTTGTGATCCCTGCACGGCAGGGAAGAGAGCTGATCGCAGCATCCTTAAAGAACAAATCCCTCATCCGCCCGTTTCTTTCCGGGGGAGATATCACACGGTACGGCTCTTCTCACCCGTCCCGCTCGATTATTTTTATTCCGCAGGGCTGGACAACTGCCCGGGCGGGCGAGAATGCCTGCTGGGAATGGTTCCAAAGAAAATACCCGGTTCTGGCCCGGCACCTGGAGCCGTTTGCAGAGCGGGCAAAGGAGCGCAGGCACCAGGGAGATTTCTGGTGGGAGTGTGGCTCG
>JBAXDE010000147.1:0-5505 GCA_037141115.1 Methanomicrobiales archaeon
CGCTTTTTTGGCAAAGACATAGCCGCTCTTTTTTTTATAGCAGGATCTAACCAAGTGTTCCATTGATCACTCCGACCACACGGTCGATCTCGGCATCCGTGATCACCAGCGGCGGGACCAGGCGCAGGTTCCCGTCCGCGGCACAGTTGACCAGCACACCCGCTGCTGCACATTTCTTCTGGACTTCCGGGCATTTGTCGCCGATCGTCATACCGATAATAAGCCCGCGGACACGAGGGTTAAGGGCGGCAAGACCCTTGCCGAACCGCTCGCCTTTCCGGGTGACATCGGGGAGGATCTTCTCGATCACGCCAATAGTTGCAAGCGCTGCTGCGCAGGCAAGCGGTCCACCGGCAAAGGTGCTCCCGTGCTCGCTCTTCTTAAACTCCAGGTCTTCCCGGGCAACGAGTGCGCCCATGGGAAACCCGCTGGCAATGCCTTTTGCAAGGGTGACGATATCAGGCATCACTTTCGTGTGCTGCATCGCCAGCCATTTGCCGGTACGTCCCATGCCGGTCTGGACTTCATCAGCGATCATGAGGGAACCGGTATCATCGCAGATCTCCCGGATGCCTTCGATGAAACTATTCGGGGGGATGATAACTCCTGCTTCTCCCTGGATCGGTTCGAAGATGACTCCTGCGGTATCCTTGTCCACGACTTTTTTCAAGGCGTCAAGATCACCATATTCAACAAAAGTCTTGACCATGCCGAGCGGCTCGAACGGCTCACGGATGGCCGGCTTGTGGGTGACGGCGAGTGAACCTACGGTACGGCCGTGGAACCCGTGGGTGAAGGCAACGAATTTTTTCCTGCCGGTCCGGACCCGGGCCAGCTTGAGTGCCCCGTCGGTTGCTTCGGCTCCTGAATTGGAGAAGAAGGCCTTGTGCAGGCCGGTAATCTCGACAAGTTTCTTTGCTAGATCTCCCTGGTGAGGCACGTAATAGAGATTGGAGCAGTGGATCAGCTCTTGAGCCTGATCACAGATCGCTTTGACCACGGCCGGGTGGCAGTGCCCGGTGCTGCAGACTGCGATACCCGCGACACAGTCGAGATATTCTTTCCCGTCAGCATCCCAGACGGTTGATCCCTCTCCTCTGACGATCGCCATATCCCGCGAGAACGCAGGCATAACATAGCGTTCATCGAGGGCCTTGAACTGGCTTGTTGTTTCCATTTTCATCACACGTTTGATTTGTTGGATTGTTGTTTTGTTCTTCTTTTGTTTTTGTTCACACGTTATTCATATTCTATGGTTGCCGGCGGTTTTGCCGTGATATCGTACACCACTCTTGCAACCCGGGGAATGTCGGCGGTAATTCTGGAGCCGATTCTCACCAGGTGCTCGAACGGGATATCAATCGGATCAGCAGTCATGCCATCCCGGGAGTTCACTGCCCGTATCGCAACGATCCACCCGTGGATCCGGTTGTCGCCTTTGACACCGGTGCCAAGACCTATGAGGGCGGCAAAGCACTGCCAGGGCAGGTACTTCTCGACCAGTTCGTCTTCCACGATCCAGTTCGCTTCGCGGATGATCTCAACTTTTTCTTTCGTGACATCCCCGATGATACGAACCGCAAGCCCGGGGCCGGGAAACGGCATCCGGTGCTGGATCTCTTTTGGCATACCTAAGGCACCGGCCACTTCCCGCACTTCGTCCTTATAGAGATCGCGGATAGGCTCGATCACTTTTGTGAACTCCATGTGGAGCGGCATGCCCCCCACATTATGGTGGCTCTTGATCCCGCCCTCGCTCTCGATCCGATCCGGGTAGATGGTTCCCTGGAGCAGGCATTTGGCTCCCACTTTCTTTGCCTCGCGCTCGAAGACCCGGATGAACCGCTCACCGATTGCCTTGCGCTTCTCTTCGGGATCGGTCAGACCCTTGAGCGATGCCAGGAATTCATCACCGGCATCGATAATCTGGAGGTGAATGTCACCAAAGAGTGTCCGGATCCGTTCGGTCTCGCCTTTGCGCATCAGGCCGGTATCAATGTAGATCGGGAAGAGATTGTCCCCGATTGCCCGGGCTGCGAGTACGGCACAGACCGAGCTGTCAACGCCGCCCGAAAGGGCCATGACCACCTTATCGTCACCGGCTGCGTCTTTGATCTCTGCTATGGATTTTATAATGAATTTCTCGGTATTGACCATGTTTGATCTCCTAGATTGTCCTCTTGTTCGCCCGGCATGCTTCAACAAACCCGAGATACGGGGGAGACGGGTGGGTTGGCCGTGACCGGAACTCCGGGTGGAACTGGGTGGCAAAGTAGAACGGGTGATCGGGAAGTTCGAGGCACTCCATCCGGTTCTTGTTGGTTGCCGAAAAGACAAGCCCTGCCTTCTCCAGGTCCCCGATATACTGCGGATTCACTTCATACCGGTGCCGGTGTCGTTCGATGATCTGCTTCTCTTTATAGAGTTTCATCGCAAGCGTGCCTTCCCGGATATCTGCGGTGAAATTGCCCAGCCGCATGGTTCCGCCGAGTTCATTGACACCTTCCTGTTCCGGTAAAAGCCCGATTACATGGGTGCCTTCCCCGAACTCCTCGCTCGTGGCATCGGCATATCCTGCCTTGTGACGGGCATACTCTACGGTTGCCAGCTGGAACCCGAGACATAACCCGAGGAAGGGCACATTGTTCTCGCGGGCAAACCGGATCGCTTCGATCTTGCCTTCAATACCGCGTTTCCCAAACCCGCCGGGGATCAGGATACCGTCATAGTCCTTGAGCTGAGCACGCTCGTAGCGTTCTGCATCCAGCCACGCGATCTTCACTTCGGTGGAGAGGGCGCGGCCCGCGTGCTTGAGCGATTCCTTGATGCTGATATAGACATCCTCGATGCCGTACTTGCTGACAATCGCAACGGTCACCCGGTTGGTGTACTCCTTGTTTACCAGCCGGTACCATGCGGTGTCGGGCTCTTTCTTATCCAGCCCGAGATGGGCGGAGAGCACAGCGGCAATACCCTCCTTTTCCATCTCCATCGGGACTGCATAGGTATCGGGAGCGGTTGCAGCCGAGATGACCGCGCTCTGGGGGAGATCGCAGAATGCGGAGATCTTGCGTTTTGTGCCGGCACTGATCGGGTTGTCACTCCTGCCGACAATGATGTCTGCATGGAGTCCGAGTTCCCGCAGGGCTTTTACCGAGTGCTGGGTGGGCTTGGTCTTCATGTCCCCCATCGTGTCTTCGGGGATCAGGGTAACGTGGACGAGCACAATATCATGCTCGGGCAGTTCGCCGTGCATCTGGCGGACCGCTTCTAAGAACGGCATACTCTCGATATCGCCAACTGTGCCGCCGACTTCCACAAGGCAGATGTCCGCTTTTGTCCCGTCGGGAAATGTTTCTTCTGCTGCGTTATGGATGCAGGTCTTGATCTGGTCAGTGATGTGGGGGATGATCTGGACGGTCTCTCCCAGGAAGTCGCCACGGCGCTCCTTGTCGATGACCGTCCGGTACACCTTACCGGTAGTGATGTTGTGTGCAGCTGTCAGTTCTATATCTAAGAACCGCTCGTAGTTGCCGAGATCGAGATCCACTTCGCTCCCATCCTTGAGCACGAAGACTTCTCCGTGCTGGGCCGGGTTCATCGTGCCTGCATCGATATTTAAGTACGGATCGATCTTGACTGCCGTGACCCGGTAGCCACGGTTCTGTAAGATCCGCCCCACTGATGCAGCAGTGATTCCCTTGCCAAGGCCACTCATTACACCGCCGGTTATTATGATGTACTTCAAAAGAATCTCCCCGATTGCATTATATTTGGCGCACAATCCCTAATAGTGTTATCTTCCTTAAAAGAACGGTGTAAATGTGGACCATTTCATAAGGAGGTTTATCGGCTCCGGAATCCGGCCGAAACCTGCGGCAAAACCCAATCGGAGTGAGATCGCCAAGCAAGATTCATGTATCAAAAAAACCCACTCAATGGGTATGAAATTCAGGCAGTTTATTCACATCCTGGCAATCATTACACTGATTGCCTGCTTTGTCACTCCGGTGCTGGCAGCGGAAGCCGCACCAGCAGATGAGGCAACCACTTATTACAATGCGGGTGAAACGCTCCTCAATTTAAATGATTACGAGAGGGCAATTGCATCCTTTGACCAGGCACTTGCTTCCAACACAACCGCTATCAAATTATCTGATGCCCTGTTGTATACCTACCGGGACAAGGGCTATGCACAGATCCAGCTCAAAAAATATGATGAGGCCATCAAGACCTTCGAACAGGGACTCGCACTCTATCCCAAAGACAAGATGCTCTGGAACAATAAGGGCTATGCAAACTACAACCTGGGGAAATACCAGGATGCACTCACCTCCTATGACACTGCACTCATATTTGAGAAAAATTATACGATTGCCCTGATCAACAAGGGAGACACACTCTCAAAGATGGGCCAGTATCAGTCTGCTATCGACACCTACAAGACTGCTCTTGAAAGTGACCCGGGCAACCGTGAAGCTACAACCGGTCTTGCAGCTGCACAGCAGGCCGCAGCATCAGAGATTCCGACTACGATGATTGTGATTGTTGTTCTTGTCATCATCGTTGCCGGACTGGCAGTCTGGTACATCAAGTTCAGAAAACCCGATGAATCAAAGCCGGCAGAGAATAAGCCCCCGGGAAAGAAAAAATAACTTTTTTTATTCCTTTGCAGTCACCGCAAAGGCAGCTGAAGTCCGCGAGAGCATCGTCTTTTCGCCAGTATCCAGAAAGACTTCTGCCTCAGCAAAAGCTACACGCCTGCCTTTCTTTATCACGGTAGCTTTAGCAAGGATCACACCCTCCCGGACCCCCTTGATAAAACTGGTGGATTCGGAAATGGTCGCAATTCCCTCGTGTTCTTTGAGCGCCGTGTAGAGAGCCAGCGCAATCGCTTCATCGGCAAGTGCAACAAGCATCCCACCCTGGAGCCAGCCAACACCATTGAGCATGTCGGGGCGGACCTGCATTTTCAGCACAGCGGTTCCCGCTTCATAGCTGACAATATCGATACCCATCTGGCAGAAGAACGGGTTTGCGTTCCTGCCATGCAGCCGGATATTTTCAAGATAGGACATGGTTCTGATTAAGAGATGCGAAACAGAACAGGATTAAGGTTCCCTTTCTCCGGCAGATAACGGCGGCATGACGATCATTTCTCACCAGATTGAGAATTATGTTCCGGATTCAAAACCGAGTTATATATAAATCATTTTTACCATCTTCTTCTATGGACATTGTATCGCTCCTGATCCTGGGGATGGTGCAGGGAATTACCGAATGGATCCCGATCAGTTCCAAGACCCAGGTGACGTTCGTATACCTGATATTCCTGAAGGGAAATATTTCCAATATTTTACCTATTCTCCTGTATGCCCATGTAGGCACACTTCTTGCAGCAATCCTGTATTTCCGGATGGAGATTGCCTGCTACGGGCAATCGCAGAAAAGCCGTATCCTCTCGAAAAACACGGGTCAGCTTTGAGAACAACCCCGTCGTCTCAC
>JBAXDE010000148.1:0-5504 GCA_037141115.1 Methanomicrobiales archaeon
GCTACTAATATCTGATGGATATCTATGTTTTCAAAATTAACCTGACGGCAGTGCAATTCCCGAATAAAAAAAGTCAGGGGCCGCGCAGACCCGTTACCCCATATTTCTTAGTACCTGGCATCTCTTAAAAAAAATCCCGATACCGGTCAGTGGTAATTCCGGCATTTCGTCGATTCTAAACCTGCTTTAATTCCGCCACTTTCAATATATCCGTCCGGGTTACAATACCGAGGATCTTCCCGTCCTGTACAACCGGTATCCTGCCAAAATCCTGTGCTGACATGATCCGGAGGGCATCGATCACCGGTGCTTCCGGGGGGAGCGTGATCAGATCCTTAGTCATGATATCGCGCACCTGCATGGCTTCACGATCTATGGAAGATGTGCGGTTCACATCTGCAAGCGTGATCATGCCGACAAGGGTATCCCGTTCGACAACCGGGAAACCGAGATGCTTGCTGGTGTACATCATCCCAATGACCGTGCTCAACGGCATGGTTGGCGGTACCGTGATCACCGGCGTGCTCATCATGTCGCCAACGGTCACGTTCTGCAAGAGATGGCTGTATTTTACTGCAGTGGATTCGGTATTTGCACCTATGTAAATGAACAGCGCAATCAGGATCAGGAATGGCGAGAAGGTAAACAGTCCGATGATGCCAAAGATAATCGCAAAACCTTTCCCGATATCAGCGGCAATTTTTGTGGCCCGGTGGAGGGGCATCCTTGTTGCGAGCCATGCCCGGAGCACCCTGCCCCCGTCCATGGGAAATGCCGGTATAAGATTGAAGAGGCACAGGATGATATTGAGCATGCCAAGGTAGCCAAAGACAAAGATCCAAACACCCTGCATACCCGGGTCTGTTGTCACTGACGGGGCTGCGTAAACAAGCCCGCAGCAGATGATCCCGAGAATAAGACTCGCAACGGGTCCCACGAGCGCCATCGGGAGCTCGATTTTGGGGTCCGGTGTCCCCTCTTCCATCTCGGCAATGCCTCCGAAGATCATCAGCGTGATGTTGTTGATTGCGATCCCTTTATGCGCCGCAACGAGTGAATGGGCAAGTTCGTGTATGAGAACTCCTACAAAGAGTCCGATGGCAATTATGACACCCAGGATCCATGGCATATATCCGCTGGTGATGACCGAGGTATCAATCGGGATTGCAAAGAGATTTTTGAGAATCTCTGCGGTGACTGGGATCTCGCTGCCAATGATCCAGGCAAAGAGCGGGATGACTATAAGAAACGTATAATGGATCAGGATCGGAATCCTGAATAAGCGGCCAATCCTGACAGATCCGTCCATATGAAAGGATTATCTTTTTAACTCTTAAGTATATACTTTCTCTGATAACGATGGAAAATCAGATTACCGATTTGTTCGGACTCCAGATCTACACCGATAAGGGCATGTTTGTCGGCGAAGTCGAGGACGTTGTCATCGATGTGGACAACAAGAAGATTGAAAGTATCGTGGTCGGCAAGGTCAATGACGAGCTCTTTGATCTCAAGAACTCCAAGGGGCTCAAGATTCCGTACCGTATCATCAGCGCTATCGATGATATTGTCCTGATCCGTCACCTGCAGAGTGCATTCTCCGGTTCTGGTAGTAGCGAAGAGTAGCGAAGAATAAATCTGCGGAAGAATCCGCACCCCATATTTTATCTCATCTGTCACGGTCATCTTATGGAAAACCGGGAACTATTTTCAAATCTTACTACCATTCCCCCGATCATTGTCCGGCTTGACGGGCGGGCATTCCACCGGCTGACAGAAACGCTCGGTCTTGAAAAGCCATTTGATGAATTTTTTAATACTTCGATGTGCACGGTCTGCTCATCCCTCCTGTCGGAGAGTGGCTTAAATCCCGATTTTGCGTTCACGTTCTCCGATGAGATCAGCCTGTATTTCGCCCAGCTCCCGTTCAACGGGAGGGTGGAGAAGATCGATTCCGTGTCTGCATCGTTTGCGGCAAGCTCGCTCACCCTGGCCCTGGGGGGCACCACGCTGCTCTCTTTTGATGCACGGGTGATACCGGCAACGCCGGCCTTTGCCCTGGAGTATCTTGCCAACCGGCAGAACGAGGCATGGCGCAACCACATCAATGGATACTGCCAGCAGGTGCTCATCGAAGAAGGGATGAACGGGAAGAAAGCGGCCGAGCATCTCAGGGGGCTTGCCTCAAAAGCACTCCACGATATGATGCATGTGCGGGGTTTCAATCTCGCTATGACCCCGGCCTGGCAGCGCCGGGGCGTGCTGGTATACAAGAAGCTCACGAAGAAAGAAGGGTTCAACCCGATCACCCATGAGACGGTTGTGGCGGAGAGGAGCGCTGTTACGATAGATAAGGATCTTCCGCTCTTTACGAGCGATGAGGGGAAGGAATTCCTGAGACAATTGATAGGCGGAGTTTGAGATACACCCTCATAGTGTTCTTTTCTTTCATTGAGACTGGTTCTCCTAAAACCCTCTGCTTGCGCTATCGGTTTCCCGCAGGGACGCAACGCCGTGCTGAAGATAGGCCATGAGGCTGGGGAAGATCAAAAAAACGGTTTTCATAGTTTGGGTTTGAACACCCGTTCACGGATGTTTCAACAAAGCAAAAAAAAGAATCTGAACCATTGTTGGGGTATCAACCCCGGTAAAACAAAATATACAAAAATGAATTTTTATCAGATGACTTTTGAGATCCCGATCGTCATCGCAATGCCTTCGACATCCCAGTCTTTGACCATCTCGCATGTCTTTGCCGCAGCACCGGTATTGTGAATTGCAAGCTCCCGTGCCCGCACCTCTTCCATAATTCCGGTACGCCATGTTCCCTGTATCAGGGCACAGATCCGCTCATCTGCAACCGCTGCATCAGCAACAATGAAATCCTCGACCGCGAGATCGAGCTGCTTGCGCATCTCGTTGATCCTGCGGATCACTTCGCGGGCATAGCCCTCTGCTTCGAGTTCAGGTGTCAGTGCGACATCCACATACACCGTGGCATCCGGCATCGGCGCCGAGAACACTTCGGCAGGAAGTTGTTCGGAGAATGTAACATGCTCTTCACTGATCTCGAAGATTGCATCACCCTCGCCGAGTTTCACGGTCAGACCGGCACCGATCTCTGCCTTGAGCAGGTTGCCATCGGCAGCTTCAATGAGGGTCTTTACCGCAAAGGAGTTCTTGCCAAACCCTTTCCCGAGTGCCTTCATGATGGGCTCGGCTTTCCAGCCGATCCGTTCCCACCGGCCCATCACGACCCGGACCGTTTTGGCATTGGCCCGGTCCATGCAGACGGCATTGAGTCGCTGCCCGATCGCTTCCCGGACCGGCTCGGAGTCCGTCACTACGACAACTTCTGCAACCGGCCACCGGAGTTTACGCTTCCCGGCCTGGCGGGCATTGGCGCACGCTTCATCGAACGAGCGGACGATTCCGACCGCCTGTTCGAGTGCAGCATTCACAAGTGCAGGCTCACCTTTGTTCCAGTCAAGCAGGTGGATGCTTACCGGATCGTTTTTGCACCGCAGGTTGCTGTAGATCTCTTCGGTGATATGCGGGCAGAACGGGGCGAGCAGCCCGATGAGCTGTCGCATTACGTAATAGATAGTCTCGTAGGCAAAGTGCTTGCTTTCGGATTCGCCCTCGATCCACATCCGTTCGCGGACCAGCTGGACATACCAGCGCGAGAGATCTTCTAAAATGAAATTGATCAGTTCCCGGGTGGCCCGGTGGAGCTGGCATTCCTTGATCGCAGCATCGACTGTTGCAGCCACCGAATTGATCCGGGAGATGATGAACCGGTCCTCATCGGGCATCCTGGATAAGTTTGCCCGGATGTAGGCATCGTCCCACACGCCTCCCTTATTGGCGGGCTCGAACTTGTCGAGGATCATGTACGGTACCGGGAAGCGGTACACGTTCCAGAGAATGTTGGCAGTACGGTTGACCGTACCGACACCTTCCCAGTTGAACTTGAGATCGTCCCATGGGGCAGAGGAGGAGAGTATGTAGAGCCGGAGCACATCGACACCGACTTTGGCAATGACTTCTTCGGGTGTAACCACGTTGCCAAGGCTCTTTGACATCTTCTTTCCTTCAGCATCGAGAGCAAAACCGTGCATGCAGACGCTCTTGTAGGGCGCCTTGCCAAACGCAATCGTGCTGGCCCCGAGCTGGGAGTAGAACCAGCCCCGGGTCTGGTCCTGGCCTTCGGTGATGAAGTCCGCGGGCCAGAGCGACTCAAAGTCCTGTGTCTTTCCCGGAAAGCCGATCGTTGCCCATGATGCAACTGCCGAGTCGAACCAGACGTCGAAGATATCCTCGACCCGCTTCATCGTGCCGCCACAGGTGCAGGGTATCGTGACATCATCCACGTACGGGCGGTGCGGATCAGCGAGTGGTTTCCCGCTCAGTCCTTCGAGTTCAGCTATGGTGCCTATCACGCGATATGCATCGCATTTCGGGCAGACCCAGACCGGGATCGGGATGCCCCAGTAGCGCTGGCGCGAGATGCACCAGTCGCGGGCATCCTTGATCCAGTCGTAGAAGCGGGCGCTTCCTGCCCATTCGGGATACCAGGTGACCTTCTCGACTTCCTTAAGCATCAGTTCCCGCATCACGGAGATCTTTAAGAACCACTGCGAGGTGGCCCGGAAGATGATCGGGGTCTTGCAGCGCCAGCAGTGGCCATAGCGGTGACTGATGGTCTCCTTTGCAAACAGGTGATCGCCAAGCGCATCCAGCACGTTCTCATTGGAGTCCCGGACATACTGGCCGGCAAATATCCCGGCCTCTTCCTTGAACTTCCCGGCACCGTCAACGGGGCAGACTATGGGGAGCCCCTCTTTTGTCCCGAGTACGAAGTCGTCCCAGCCATGGCCGGGAGCGATATGCACCATACCGGTATTTTCGAGCGCAACGAAATCTGCGGCAAGCACTTTATGCACAATTTCGCGCTGGAGTGGCACGCAGGAGTTGAGCGGGGATTCATATTCCCATCCGATGAGCTCGGTGCCCTTCTTTGACTCGACAATGGAGTAGTCCTTGCAGCGCCCCTTCTTGAGCACTGCCTTTACGAGTGGCTCTGCGATCCAGAGGAGGGTCTCCTTGTCATCTTTTTTGGCCAGCACTTTTGCGTACAGGAAATCTTTTGCAATTGCAACAGCCACGTTGGCCGGCAGGGTCCAGGGGGTGGTTGTCCAGATGACAAGGAACTCATTGGTCCTGCCTTTTAAGGGGAACTTGACGAAAACCGAGGGGTCGTTCTCATCTGCATATTCCACTTCGGCATCGGCAATTGCCGTCTCGCATCGGGGACACCAGTTCACGACCCGGTGCCCGCGTTCGAGCATACCCTTGTCCTGCGCCCGGGCAAGTGTCCACCATGCCGCTTCGATATAATCAGGAGTAACGGTCTTGTATGCGCCGGGGAAATCGAGCCAGACCCCGAGGTTGGCGAACTGGTCATCCATCAGGAGTTTGTTCTTTATCGCAAACTCCCGGCA
>JBAXDE010000149.1:0-5461 GCA_037141115.1 Methanomicrobiales archaeon
CAAGGTTGACTGCCGTCACGACAGGGCCGGCGATTCTTTTCAGAACCCCTTGTTTCTGTTCTTTAGCTTGTTTGGTTATTACTTCCACAGATCAACACCCACCGATCTCTTGATTCTCTCTCTCATGGTCAGTCCCCCTTCTTCCTCGGCACCGATCGCAATCACGGTCGGCTTTACGGAATTTTCCAGAGTTGCACGAAGCCTGCGGGGTACTTTTTCCATGTCGCTGCTGTTGAGTACGAGAATAGCAACCTCGCCATCCTGCAGCACGCTGGTGATGTATTCATTGAGTTGTTCATCGGTCTCGGCTGAATAGGTCTTGCGGATACCCGCAAGCCTGAAGCCGAGAATGAACTCACTGTTGCCAATTACTGCGATCTCCATTTACACCACCAAGTATTCCGCGATCTTCTCAGATGGCAGTTTTGACTCTTTTCCTCTGGCGAGCGCCCGGAGATTGAACACCTCGTACTTCTTCTTCTCGAGATAGACGAGAATCGGATGAATTGAGATGGGATTGCGCTTTGACATTCGCTCCATCTGTTCCAGCTGCACCCGGGTGAGCCGGACTTCAACATCACGGATCGTTTTTTCAGTTCTCATCTCATCAAGAAGTGCGATTATCGACTTCTGGCGGATTTTTCCCTTGAGTAAATCGATAAAATCGTTCTGATCCGTAACGGTATTCAAGGTGGAAAAATCAGTTGCTGACAGCGTTCCCCCCTGAATATGCATGGACCGGGCATCTTCCTCAAAAGTGTCCGCACGCAGCCTGAACAGGGTCTTGACATTCTTGATATCAATTTCGAGCCGGATGAAATCAAGGAAAAGTTTTCCCCCTTTGATTCCACTCTCCGCTTCAGCGATGATCTCTGCGTAGAACTGTTTATAGAGCTCATTTTCCAACCGTGAAAAGGAACCACTTTCCTTTGACAGGGGATATTCACGTATGAATACCTGCGGATACATCCTGTATCCCTTGAGCATTTCCACAATCTTATCCAAACTGTCCTCTGCCAAAAGGCGGTCCAGAGCGACTTTGTCAAGACTTCCTGCCGGAACAAGGATCTCTTTTATCTTACCGGTTTTGGCACCCTGTATCTTTCCCTTGAGGATGGTGAGTACATTCTGGATATCCCAGCGACGGAGATATGCCTGGGTAAACTGTTTTAAGCTGCCCGGTGTTATCTCCTGAATTTTCTGGTACTCTTTTGCAAGATTCCAAGAGAGAGCGACTTCAATAAGGTCGATTCCTTTAAAAGTCGAACTCAGCTCATCGATCTCCTGCTTGTAGTCGGTTTCGCCTATGAAACGGGTGATCTCGGGAAGGTTCATGTTGAGCATCCGCATATACTCCTCTTTTGGGAGCAGAGTGGTTTTTCTCACCCGCATCCTGGTACAAACATAAATGTACGGTGCGGCAACAAGCCTCAAGCCAGCCATGCATGTACCTCCTTATCCAAACAGGATATCAGATGCATCTTTCAACCCGGATTCCCACACCTTTGCAAGGAATGTGCGATAACTGTAATCAATCTGCAACGCTGCTCCTTCACCTTCGATAATGACCCCGCCATCGATGTTGACCGGCTCACCCAGTTTAAATCCTGCGAACTCGGGATTCTCGGCAATGATAGCCTTTGCTGCTGCCATATCCCGGGCATTGCAGTAGACCTTTCCCTTTGAGATCTCCTTTTTGGCTTCGGTGAGGAGTTTCTTGATGGCTTCTCGATGGAAGCTTTCAGGGAGTCCGGCAATCTCCTTTCTTGTCGCTTCGTAGACCTCGTCTAAAAGCGCTTTTTGCGAATTCAGGATCTCGCGTTTGCCAAGAAGGTTTGCTGCAGAGACATCCTGCCCTATGATATGGGCTGTCTTTTTTTCAGACTCTGCCTCTGCGGCGAGTTTGATCTCTTCAACCCGCTTGTGTGCAGCTGCTAGTATCTTATCAACATCCTGCTTTGACTCAGCCTGAATCCTTACTGCTTCGCTCCTGCCTTTTTCCCTGATCTCTTCTACAACGGCTTCGAGTCCCATTGTCTGCTCCGGTTTATACGAACAAGAGCAGGAGAGCAACGACCAGACCGAAGATGACGATGGTTTCGGGGATAACCGTAAAGAGCAGTGCAAGACCGAACATATCCTTATTTTCGGCGGTTGCACCGACTGCGGCTGAACCGATTGCCATCTCTGCAACACCTGCACCGATACCGGTCAGACCAACTGCGATACCTGCACCAAGTGCCTTCATTCCCATCTGCGATGCCTTGATTGCTTCAACACTCATTCCAACGTCTACTGCTGCTACTAATTCTGCTGCCATAATTTAGTCCTCCGTAAATCTTCTTTTCATTCCAAATGGAACGTACTTAACGCCTCCACCTTTATAGAATTTGGTGAAGAATTCAACATAATGCAACCTGATTGAGTGAAGTCCTCCACCCAGAATACCCAAGACTGTGTTGAGTGCATGCCCTAAAAGGAACACGACCAGTCCTGCAATGATAATGAAAATACTGAAGATTGAAAAATTTTCCAACTGGGGCTGAATGAACATCCCAATGGAGATGAAATTAACGACCATCGCGATAGCTACCGAAGAGAAACCGACCGCAACAATACGGGTATACGATAAAACATGTGAGATGATCGTTGGAATTTCAACTACTTCAAGCACTGAATCGCGGGCTATCAACAACACACCCACAACAGCGAGCACTGAGCCGATAACTACACCGACATTTACTATCGATACCACTGGGGCAAGCCCGGTCAGGTTGGGCATGAGCGGCAATGGGGCAATTGACCAGATCGCAATAAGGAGACCCCACATGACCGCAATCCAGCCGAAATTTGCCATCATTGCCTTGGTACGGTGCTCGCCATGATCCTGACGTGCATGATTGATAATACCAAGAATACGCCCGACCGTGATATGCAAAACACCGATCCAGATGGCCAGAACCATCAGATCCGGAATCATCGGACCATGAGCTCCATGCTCTACCATAAGGTGTCGGGAGGGCATGATCGGATTCAGTCCCGGAATTGCAAAACCAAGGAACTCGCTGAAGAGCAGGCCAAAGATAATAGTCGATATGCTCGCATTCCTGAGCACGGTAAGCAACTGCCGGCCCTCTCCTCCTTTGAAAATTTTCCTGAGTCCCAGTGCCATCGCAAGGAGAATCAGACCGTACCCGACATCCCCGAGAATCAACCCGAAGAAGAGGGGAAATACGATTGAGACCATCAGGGTCGGATCGAGCTCGGAATATTTTGGCCGGCTGTAAACGTCCATTAATACCTGAGTTGGTTTTGCAAACGACGGGTTGTCGTACTCTACAGGTACGCTATCGTGTTCAAAGTCGATGGGCAACACGGTGACATAGATCTTTCCACCGGTTGCTTTGACAAGAGCATCGGTTACCGCATCAACACGTTCAGCGGGTACCCAGCCCTCTGCAACGAACGTCTGTTTTGTTGTTGCAAACCGCAGTGGGGCTTCTGTCTGCTCCACTTCAGCCCTTAACAACTCCTCGCAGGCGACCAGAAATCCGCTGTGCTTTGTCCGGATTTCATCCAGTTTCTGTATGATCTCTCCGAGCTCCGTTCTCATCCTGGAGATCTCAGCAGTATAATAATCGATTCGTACCTGCGGAGCACCTGACTCTTCGGGGATCTGTACAGACTGGAATGCAGCTGCCTGCAATGCCTGTTCAACCTCATTGCGCTGCCCGACAGGAGCCACAATGACAATGAAATTTTTTTCCTTACCCGGAGTATACGATATCTCGCAGGGCAGGGTAAGTGTTACTTCATGAGTTACATAGCCCGCGAACACGGTAAAGCCCGTATACCCGCGGTACAGATCCAAATCAAGCGGTACGGTAAGAAACGGCGTGATCTCGGCAATCTTCTGCTCATTCTCTTTTACCCGGGTATCCAGCTGTGAGCGCCTTACCGTAAGATCCTCTACTTCTTTTTCAAGAACCGGAAGCTCACGTTCAATTCTGGATTTCAATTCTGTCCGGGTGCAGACCTTGGCTGAATCAATGTCATCCCCCTGGATGGAGGTGGCATTTTCTATTGCCCGTATCTTGACAAGGTCAACAGATGCTTCACTTGCTCCTGAAAGCGGCGTGCCGATCTTAAAGCCTTCGTAACCCTCTGCCCCCGCTTCAACGAATTCTTCAATATGAAACAGGTTATGGCGATAGAGTTCTGCAACAACCGGGGCCATCTGGTCCCGGGAAGCGGCAATGAGCAGCCGGCTCATCCGCTTAGGCGCTAACATGCAGCTGCTCCTTAAACCGCAAAACCAGCAGCTGCACTGCTTTTGAAAGGTTCTTCTCGCCTTTCTCTTTCAATGCTGCTGCGCGCTGATTGCCACTTTTTATGAGTTCAGCGTGCTTAAGTGCCGCCTGGTGCCGTGCTTCTTCCAGTTTCAGCTTTTTGTATTGTTCAGAATTGCTCTGCGCTTTTGCGACCAGATTATCAGATTCGAGCTCAGCCTGAGAATGCTTATGCTTCTTCTCTTCCTGGGCCTTGCTGATCATCGATTGGTACTCTTCTTCAGCTTTCTTGATGTCTTGTAGGACCTCAGTCTTCATCCAACCCTCCTCTCACGGCAGTATAATAATTGGGAAAAAAGAGATATATGTATTGTTATTTACGATCAGTATCATGCCATCTGTACAATAGCATTAAAACCCGGGGTAATCACAAAAAATCGGCCTTAATCGGGCATTTTACCGTTTGAAAGGAGACCCCTTCCGGAACCGGGGATATTTCTACACCCCGTTCGGTCCCTTTCAGAGTTATACCAGCAAGTTCCTGACTTGAACAGACAAGGTGTTGCTCCGGGTGTGTACCCCGCTGGATTGAACAGTTGGTGACAATTTCTGGTGCTACGGATATCAGATAGGTAAACCGTTTGGATCCAGGATGATCTTTTGGAAGAACGATCAAAGGGAGGTGATAGGTTCTGACAAACTCAACTAGCATAATAGCAGGTTCAATTGCACCACCTTCAGGTGCGGAAACAACAACAATATCTGTTGGATCTACGGTCTGACAAAATTCATGGGTTGTTGTTTCAACGCACAATCCAAATGGCGAATATACCTTGCCAACAAGTAAAAAAGAGTGCACGGTTCTGATAAGTAACAACTCAGCATTAAGAGGATAGATCATATCTCTGTAACGTTGTCTGACTCGCAACCCGGGCATATAGGTTTTCTATTCGGATTTACCTGGGTAAATTTTTCATCACATTCATTGCAACGGAATTTTTTTCCTTTTACCCGATCGTCATCAAAATTCAGATCACCCGTAGGAGCGCCACCAACAGTACACATATTTTTTACCTTACTAGCAAGTATTCACGGCATTATTTATTTTTATCGGAAATTACGTATCCCCTCCAAAACTAAGGGAAAGATCGATATTTTAGTAAATATATACA
>JBAXDE010000150.1:0-5428 GCA_037141115.1 Methanomicrobiales archaeon
TAATGGAGAACCGTTTGTCCCATCAGTAGCTCTGGGGTCAGTGTAGATAGTCACTCCTGTTCTTTGTTCATGGCACACATCCATTGTTTCCTGAATCAGCAGGTTCCGGTTGTTTAACTTGCCGGATTCCAGACCAACAAATAGATAATCAAGATAAAGGATTATTAATTCATGCCCGCTCCACTGGTCGGAAGGAAGTTTGGCCTCAACATTATTCCTGTCCCTGGCAAAAATCTCTGCCGGGAGATCAAAGTCCTGGGACTTTCGGGTTCGAGTCGCCAGCAACCGAAGATGAGCAAATCTGAACGTCTCTTACTACGGGCACTTGAACTCTACAAAGGGTACGGGTGTGAGACAACATTCCTCCGGCTTAAGGATCTCATCATCCATGACTGCGAAGGAAATTATTCCGAGAACCCGGATTACTGCACCTATCCCTGCCAGAGCTCGCTGAAATATGATGATGACCAGATGCAGGATGTGTACGATGCTGTGCTGGCCTGCGACATCCTGATCCTTGCCACCCCGATACGATGGAACAACCATTCCGCGCTGGTCCAGAAGTTTGTGGAGCGGATGAACTGTATTGAGAACCAGTATTCCTGGTTTGGCAACCGTATGATCACGGACAAGGTTGCAGCCCTCATCATCATCGGGCATGTGGACGGTATCCAGCACGTTGCCGGCAATCTCCTCAATTTTGTCTCATGGCTGGGATTTCACACACCCGAAGTCGCGATTGCTTCATGGGTTGGCGAGAATGATGAGGATACCACCAAGGACTGGGAATTGATCGAGAAGAACAAGTATACCCAAGAAGACCTGCAGAACATGGTCAACAGTGCACTCCGGCTGGCGTGCGCACTTAAGAGCCATACTGCTGAAAAGATCGGCGATACATAACGGGAATAAAGTAATCATATATACCATTGGTTTTTAAAACTGTAACCTGATAAAAAAAGCAGGAGCACCGGTACACATATGTTTCCCCAGCGACGGATGAGAAGGAGACGGACACGGCATATCCAGCCGCTCCTGCGTGAATGCACTCTGACGAAAAACGACCTGATCGCACCCCTTTTTGTGAACGAGACGATCAGTTCACCCCGGCCGATCGATGCAATGCCCGGCCAGTTCAATTACCCTATTGATGGAATTGCCGCAGTTGCCGCAGCACTCTGGAAACGCGGGATACGCGCTGTGCTGCTCTTTGGCATCCCGAAAGTAAAAGATCCGGTTGCCTGCTCGGCTCACGATGATGAGGGTGTTGTGCAACAGGCAGTCCGCCGGATAAAAGACGCGGTCCCGGGGATGGTTGTCATCACCGATGTCTGTGCCTGCGAATATACCGATCACGGCCATTGCGGGATTATCGGCGAGACCCGGAACGGTCCGGACCTGTTGAACGATCCCTCGCTCGAGCTGATGAACCGGATTGCAGTCAGCCATGCGGAGAGCGGGGCAGATATCATTGCCCCCTCCTGCATGCTTGACGGGATGGTGGGCTCCCTGAGGACAGCGCTTGACGATGCCGGGTTCGAAGATGTGTTGATCATGTCCTACTCGACCAAGTTTTCCTCTGCCCTCTATGGCCCGTTCCGGGAGGCAGCAGGTTCCGGGTACTCGTTTGGCGACCGGTCCACGTACCAGATCCATTATGCCAACAGCCGGGAAGCGATCCTGGAATCCCAGATGGATGCCGATGAGGGTGCCGATATCCTCATGGTAAAACCTGCGGGATTCTATCTTGACATTCTTGCGGGTGTAGCAGAACTTGGCCTTCCGGTCGCCGCGTACCAGGTGAGCGGGGAATACTCCATGATCAAAGCCGCAGCAGAACGAGGATGGATTAAGGAGAAAGAGACCGTGCTCGAAAGCCTGACCTGCATCAAGCGGGCAGGAGCAGATCTCATCATTACGTATTTTGCAGCAGATGTTGCCGGGTGGCTTGATGAAAAAGAATGACAGCAGTACCAGCAGTGACCTGTTCGAGGTTGCAAAGACCCTGATGCCCGGTGGTGTCAGCAGCCCGGTCCGGGCAATAAAACCGTACCCGTTCTACACCGCCCATGCGAGCGGTTCGTACCTGACAACGGTTGACGGGGATACCCTGCTCGACTGCTGCATGGCGTATGGCCCGCTTCTTCTCGGGCATGCAGCCCCGCAGGTCCGCCAGGCCGTAGAAGCCCAGCTGGATTATGGGTGGCTGTACGGTACGCCCTCGCCGCTTGAACCCAAATTTGCAAAGATGATCACCGGGGATCACCCGGGGATGGATATGGTCAGGTTCGTATCGAGCGGTTCTGAGGCCACGATGGCGGCCATCCGGCTCGCCCGCGGGTTCACCGGAAAACAGGATATCGTGAAGATCGAAGGCGGGTTCCATGGCGCACACGATGCCGTGCTCGTCAAGGCCGGATCGGGTGCAACCACGATGGGTGTGCCTGACTCAGCGGGAGTTCTTTCCGATCTCGTGAAACACACCCGGCAGGTACCCTACAATGATCCCGAAGCTCTCGAGACATTGCTCTCCGCTCATACCGATGTAGCAGCCCTCATCATCGAACCGGTCCTCGGCAATATCGGCCCGATCCTGCCGGACAATAATTATCTCAAAGATGTCCGGGAGATCACAAAAGCGCATGATGTGCTCCTGATCTTCGATGAAGTGATCACCGGCTACCGGCTTGGTATTGGCGGGGCCCAGGTAATGTACGGTGTTAAGCCGGATCTCACTACGCTGGGCAAGATCATTGGTGGCGGTCTTCCCATCGGCGCTTTTGGCGGCCGGCGGGATATCATGCAGCTGGTTGCTCCGCAGGGCCCGGTGTACCAGGCAGGCACATTTTCCGGAAACCCGCTATCCCTCTCGGCGGGTATCGCCACGCTCACGTACCTCCACGACAACCAGATGCTGTACCAGGAGCTCGATGCAAAGACGCGTGCACTCGAAGAGTCGCTTGAGAGCCGGCATGACGGTTCGTTTGTCAGGCTCGGCTCGATGTTCAAGTACTTCTTCCGCAGCACCCCCCCGAAAAATTACCGTGAGGTCAAGGAATGCAACACCGATGCTTTCGGCAGGTTCTGGAAACTGATGCTTGACGAAGGCATCTTCCTCCCCCCCTCCCAGTTTGAGACCAACTTTATCTCTACAGCGCACAGCGATCAGGATCTCTCCACCCTTGCACAGGCGTACACACAATGTCGATAACGATTGGAACCCGGGGCAGCAAGCTGGCCCTTGCCCAGACCGAGACGGTCATGAAAAAATTGTCTGCGCTTGGAATCTCTTCCGAAAAGCAGATCATCAGTACGCAGGGAGATACTACGCTGGGCGTTCCACTGCATGAAATTGGCGGCCAGGGGGTCTTTGTCCGGGCGCTGGATGATGCGATCCTTGCCGGGGAGATCGATTGTGCTGTCCACAGCATGAAAGATATCCCCGCGTACCGTCCTCACGGGATCTTTACTGCAGCTGTCCTCAAACGTGATTCCCCGGCCGATTATATTGCCCACAACGGCCCGCTCGGCAAGGTAAAGGTGATCGGGACCTCGAGCACCCGGAGACGCGCCCAGCTCCTCCGGCACGATCCCGATCTCGTTGTAAAAGATCTACGGGGGAATGTTGATACCCGCCTGCGGAAGTTAAACGATGGAGAATATGATGCCATCATCCTTGCCGAGGCAGGACTTACCCGGCTGGGTCTCCGGATACCCGGCGAGCGCTTTCCCCCGGAAAAATTTGTCCCTTCGCCAAACCAGGGGACCGTAGCTGTCGTGAGCCGGGCTGATCCTTCACTCATGGAAGTGCTTTCAGCACTGGATCACCCGCAGTCGCGAAATGATGTGCTGATTGAGCGGGCGGTGATGGAACAGCTGGGTGGCGGATGTTATACGCCGCTGGGAATTTACTGCCGGGCCGGGCACCTGATCGCAGAAGTGCTCTCGCTCGACGGCACCCGGACAGATCGGATCGAGACGGATGTGAAGAGTATCGAGGAAGCACGGGAACAGGGAAGAGTGCTCAAGGGCCTGGCGCAGGATTTGATTGAGGATGCCTGCCGGGAACTGGGGATTAGCAATGAACGGTAAAGTGTATCTGGTGGGCTCAGGCCCCGGAGGGGAAGGTCTGCTCACGCAGCGGGCCCGGGCAGTGATTGATAAGGCAGATGTAGTGCTGTTCGACCAGCTTCCCGGAGAAGAGATCATCTCTTCCCTTCCGGCCCGGGCCGAGAAGATCGACTGCGGGAAGTATGGCGGAAAGCACATGCTGGAGCAGGACGAGATCGAGGCCCTGGTAGTAGACCGGGCACAAGCGGGAAAGACGGTGGTCCGTCTCAAAGGCGGCGATCCATTCCTCTTTGGCCGGGGTGGCGAAGAGCTCGAGACCGTCCGCACAGCGGGAATCGAAGTCGAGATGGTCCCGGGGATCTCAAGTGCCCTTGCAGTTCCCGCATCCGTGGGAATCCCGCTCACGCACCGGAAGTATGCATCGCAGGTCACGATCCTGACCGGTAATGAAGATCCCACCAAGGCCGAACCTGCGCTTGACTGGAAACTCCTGGCACAGAGCCGGGGCACGATCGTTATCCTGATGGGTGTGGCAAATCTTGGGAAGATTGCCGGGGTGCTTATACAGAATGGGAAATCACCCGAAACGCTTGTGGCAATTATCGAACGCGGCCTGAGAAAGGATCGGCGGGTGACAACGGGTTCACTGGCGACCATTGCGGGTGCAGCAATAAACGCGGGTGTGAAACCTCCCGCGGTGATCGTGATTGGGGACGTAGTGAAGTTATATAATCCGGCGAACACGGATCTTATACCTGTGGAACAGGGATAACCAATGATTGCAATTATCAATAAATTTGAAAAATGTATTTACGCGGTTCTTATGATCATGCTCATCGTGGTCCTTATCGCTTCCATGACAGATCTGACCGTAATCATGTATGATTCTCTCTGGGTGAACACCCCGGGTCTCCTCAAATCTCATGAACTTATCACGGTGCTGGGCGCATTCCTGCTCGTGCTTATCGGTATCGAACTCCTTGATACCATCAAGGCATACTTCGTTGAGAACACCATACATGTAGAGATCGTCATTCTGCTGGCAATCATTGCCATGGCAAGGAAAGTGATTCTCCTGGATCCTACCTCAGCTGATCCCATGGCGTTTGGGTTTGAGCTCATGGGAATCGGTGTGATTGTTGTTGGTCTGAGTGCAGGCTATTATCTCATCAAGAAAGCGGGTTTACTGAGTTATCCGGTCAGGCCAAAGTCCGAATAATTTTTTAAATACCCCTGCCATATATAATTTCGGTTATTTGTATGCCCCGCTTTCGGGCCTCAATTATCCCTCAAAATGCCCGTAATCCCACATTCCGCAGTAATTCTTTCAAGAATAATATTTTTCATACGTCGGTCC
>JBAXDE010000151.1:0-5426 GCA_037141115.1 Methanomicrobiales archaeon
TGATCGATTAGAGTCAGGGTTGTCGAATTTACAGTTGAATCTTTACACTACCATCAGTCCACTGTCCGGGCACATCCACGCGCAACCAACAATAAGGCGCGGATTTCATGTCCTACGAATTCTTAATTAAAAATTTACATATTTTGAATAGAGAAAAGAGAATTTTTTCACGGGATTCACCGGTTATGTGACTAGAAGTCAGCACTTAATCCCGATATAGATTATGGTAAAGAAATCGGAATAAAAAAAAAGAGGTTCTTCTCCTGATTTAGGATGATATCAAATTAGCAAAAATGATTGTTCAACTTTCATTTCCGGAAATTCTGTGGAAATGAAGTTTAATAGGTCAAAAATTCAGATAGCTTTTCAGACTAAAAAATTATGATTGTTGATAAATCTGTGCCATCACAAAATATCTCTAATTTCCCCACACTTTCGTCGCTACGGGGGGGCACAGCGACCCCCCTTCGCTCCTCACCCTTCGGGACGTGCTCCTCCTCACCTCTTTGAGGTGAGGCAGTGAATATGAGTAGTCCGCCTTCATCGGCAGGAGGTCATTGGACCAATGATTTCTTGCTAGTGCTTATTGGGAAAAATTCTTAAAAAATCCATCCTAAAATTGGAGAAGAGCCAAAAAAGAATTGCGGGTTTTACCTTCTCCGCCAAACAAGGGCAATGGTACCGGCAAATAAGAGACCGATAAGTGCGGTTATTGGAGAGAGCGGGATGGATGAAGGACTTTTAACAAGGATTGGGGAGAGGGTAACCTGTGCTCCTTCCTGGATACTTGCCTGGATGGAGTAAGGAATATATCCGGGTGATTTAATCTCGATTAAATGACTGCCGTAATTTAGATTTCCGAGATTAACGGGGGTCTTTCCCATCATCACCGAATCGAGATATACTGATGCTCCCGGAGGAGTCGATGTGATAGAGAGTGTTCCATTGCCAAAAGAGATCCCCGGCAGATCCTGAGTTGTTCCCGAAGAAGGGATAGTAGAAACGGGTATCAATACCGTTGAATTCTCTGGACTGGATGTGATGGTTGTATCTGTGGGGACCTGAATTCTTGAAGAGATGACGGTAAGAGTCATCACGATTGGGGTTTTTATCGAGGGATTACTCACTTTCAGATAATATTGCCCCTGTTGCATATCTACGTGAAATCCAAAGTTGAAATACCCGGATGCACTGACCGGGGAAGTGTAGGAATGAATAATCTTACCCGTAGTATCGGATACCTCGATCAGAACATATGAGACACCCCGCTCTGCAGAACCATCCAATGATACATATTCATTCAGGGTTGCCGGATTTGGCGAAAGAGTGGCATAAAATTCAGGTTTCTTCATGAGTACTGATGTTGTTGAAGAGATTTCCGGGCGGGCAAGATCCGCTGCTATGAAATAATATCGTGCAGTCTGCAGTTTTTCCACACCTTTGATATTTGAGGTATACCATGCAAGTTTCCAGGTACCATCAGAGTTTACTTCAACTGGATTTCCCGAACCGGGTTTTCCGGATATATCATAGATAGGTACACCCTCGGCCGGGAGATCGGGTCCGGTGATGCGAATAAAGGTAACATTGCCAACGGTATTTTTACCATCAAAAATGATCGTATCCCCGATATAACTCCCGCCCGATCCCCGGTATGATATTGACACCGATTCATTGGATCCCAGCACCGGCTGTATAATACATATAACGGCAATCAGCAGTACAAGAACTGAAAAAAACCTGTTAATTCGCAGAATACTCATCTTCTAGCCTCTCGTTAAAGAGAATATCATTTAAAAGGGATATATATTTTCGTTATCGTCAGCCAATTATTGATAAAAAAAATGGAGATATCGCACTACCTACCTCATAACGAAAGTATATCAATAATACCGGGCAACGAATTATCCGAGGGAATTTGACAATGACCGACGTTGAGTTGGCGATAAAAAATGGGCAATCCCAATTAAAAATTGCAATAACGACGATCCAGGGGACCTTTTCCTATGAAGATACTGCCTACCACCTCCCCATCTCGTACGCACTCACGGGTGTTCCGGTACATGACCGGGTTACATCGCTGGATGTATTCTCCCGTACAAAAGATAACTCACTGGTGGCCTCTGAATGTCTTCTCGCAAAGAAGACTGCGCAGGAGCGAAAAGAAGAATCACCCTACACCGGTTTTATCGGGGATTCGGTTATCCGGAAGCTCGGGTATTCCCTGGTTGATGGCAGTATCCTGGGTCTTGCTCTCATCGTTGGGTCCCCACGAAGTGCCGGCACAGCCGCTGCCATATGCCGTGAACTCCAGGAAAAATATATGCTCACTTTTTTAGCTGGCCCGGTCGTTTTGTCATTATCTTCCGCTGGCGTAAAACTGGGTCTTGATTATCGCCTTATCCCGCTGGGCTCCGATGCATTACACGGAATCCACTTTGTCGATATCATTGCCCGGGTAGCAATGATGTTTGGAGGAGTCACTCCCGGTGATATGCACCGGCTCTTAACCTATGCTGCGGAACGGGCCAAGGCCATTGTCATCGTATTTCCCGGTCTTTCTGAAGAAGAGATTGCACTTGTCGATGGCATGCGGGTCCTTGGTTTTCCGATCCTTTCACTGGGAGAATACATGGGAGGCGCGTGGATACCTGCAACCCCGGAAGATATTGTCCGGGTTGGCATGGAATCAAAAGGGATTCGTGTGAATGTCACCGCCATTCCCATTCCCATGGGTTGTTCCCCTGCATTTGAAGGAAAAAGTATCCGTAAAGAAGAGATGTACGTGGAATTCGGTGGCGGCAGGTCTCCGGCATTTGAACTGCTGCGAATGAAAAACCCTGGCGAGATCAAAGACGGAGAGGTCACGGTCATTGGTCCCGAGATCGGTTCAATGGAAGAAGGATCTGCCAATCCTCTGGCTATCATCATTGAAGTGGCTGGCAAAACCATGAAAAAAGATTATGAGCCGGTCCTGGAAAGACGGATTCATAATTTTGTCAACTATGGTGAAGGATCCTGGCATGTTGCCCAGCGGGATCTCATCTGGGTGAGATTATCCAAAGAAGCCGTTGCAAAAGGGGTGAAAGTCGAACATCTCGGAAAACTCCTTGCCAGCAAGTTCCGGATGGATTTCCCCCAGTTACTCGATGCAGTATCGATCACACTCATCACCGACAGGGAAAAGGTACTGGCAGCAAAGGTAGAGGCTGAACGAGTTTACGAGGAACGCGATGCCCGGATCAAGGGCATGCGTGACAGTGATGTGAATACGTATTATTCCTGTACACTCTGCCAGACCTTTGCCCCGAACCATGTCTGCGTGATCACTCCTGAACGTCCTGCCCTGTGCGGTGCTATCAGCTGGCTCGATGGTAAGATTGCGTACGAGATCTCGCCATCCGGTGCAAACCAGCCTATTGAAAAAGGACCGGAGATCAATGCACAAAACGGGGAATTTGAAGGCGTCAACCGGTTTGTCAAAAAAGCCAGCCATGGAGAGATTGACCGGTGCTCGCTCTACAGCGTCATGGAATACCCCATGACCTGTTGCGGGTGTTTTGAATGTATTGCCCTGATGCTTCCGGAAGTTAACGGGATCATGGTAGTAAACCGTGAGTTCAAAGGACTAACCCCCTCAGGTATGTCATTTTCAACCCTTGCCGGCACCATCGGGGGGGGTGCCCAGACGCCGGGATTTGCGGGAATTTCTAAAGGGTATATTCTCTCCGACCGGTTCTTACAAGGGGAAGGAGGAATAGAACGTCTTGTCTGGATGCCCGCCCAGCTCAAGGAAGAACTCAAACCGCGACTGGTAAAAAAACTGGCCGAACAGCAAAAACCCAATCTGTTTGACATGATCGCTGATGAGACAAATGCAGCCACCATAGAAGATCTCATTGTCTATCTTGACGGGATTAATCACCCTGCTCTTGCCATGAAACCCCTGGTGTGATACTATCATGGCGTTCGATCTTCATTTCGACTGGACCAGCACAATTACTGAAGTGATGCTGGGTGCAACAAAATCTGAAGGCGGAACCCGCAGAATTTCGTACCGTATCGGGGGTGGAACAACACTTCCGTTCCTTGAAACGAGACCGGGCTCCGCAGCTCCGCTCATTGCCTTTGAGATCTGTGATAACCCGGATACCTGGTCCCCGATTGTCCGGAATTATTGCGGCGACCTGGTAAATGACTGCGGAGATTGGGCAAAAACCGCAGATTCGGTATACGGGGCTGACATGGTTCGCCTGCACCTGACCAGCACCCGTCAACGAAATTTTTCCGATATCCCATCTGTGGGAAAAACTGTGGAATCCGTGCTGTCAAAGACCAGCCTTCCGCTAATCATTGAAGGGAGTAACGAACCGAAGATAGACAGCGAAGTATTCCAGAAATGCGGAGAGACCGGCCAGGGGGAACGCCTGTTGCTGGGGACCGCAGAAGCGGGCAGGTACCGCAGTATTGCGGCTGCCGCCATGGCCTATAACCATTCAGTGATTGCCCAGTCCCCGATCGATGTCAACCTGGCAAAACAACTCAATATCCTGTTAAAAGAGATCGGTGTATCCCGGGATCATATTATCATCGACCCTTATACCGGCTCGCTGGGTTATGGGTTTGAGTATTCCTATTCCGCAATGGAACGGATCCGGTTCTCGGCCCTCAAGGGAGATGCCGACCTTGCCATGCCCATCATCTGTTCTGCTGGCGATACCCTGACGGTAAAAGAAGTCCGGGAAGCCAAAACCGATGTCCAGGACGAGATTGCCATACAATGGGAATTCACCACCGGGCTCGCTGCAGCAGTAGCGGGTTCAGAGATCATCTGTGTCCGCCACCCGGGAACAATTCCCCTGCTTAAGAAAGCGTTTGCGAGCCTTAAACAAAAAACTCCCGCCGGGGGGCAGTAAAATGGCACTCAAAGCACTCGATATCTACAAACTCCTGCCCAAGAAGAACTGCAAGGAATGCGGTGATCCCACCTGCCTTACGTTTGCCATGAAGCTGGCCGGGGGTAAAACGGATGTTGAACTCTGTCCATACCTGGATGATGCAGCAAAGGCTGTTCTGGGTGCAACAACACGCCCTCCCATCCGGCTGGTGAAACTTGGCATTGGTGAACGATCCTTTGTCGTTGGTGAAGAGTTTGTATTCTATCGTCATGAAAAGACGTTTTACCATCCCCCGGGAATCATGTTCAAGATTTCTGATACCCAGACCCCATCTGACATTATGGCTGTCACTACCCGTGTCCGGGATGAATCGTTTACCCGGGTGGGAACCGATCTCCGGTTTAACGGTATTGCAATAGAAAACACCAGTGGAACTGCAGATAGTTTTGCCCGGGCGGTAGAAACTGTTGAAAAGACCGCAGACCTGCCGCTGGTACTGATTGCCACGGATCCTCTGGCCATAGCAGC
>JBAXDE010000152.1:0-5424 GCA_037141115.1 Methanomicrobiales archaeon
TGTACGTGTAGAGCGCGATGAGCATGGCAAATGCAATGAAATAGATGGATATCTGGATGCTCGGGGAATTCCTGATAGCTCTCCAGATTCTGCCCCGTTTAACGTGCGCCATCGGTCACCTCACTTTCGGTTGAGTTGTCATTGCAGTACCCTTGCCGGCATTCTCCAGAATCAGCACACACCCGGATAAGTCCTGCCATCCCTCTGGATGAACCAGCCAGTGTCTCACCAAGGTTCAGGAGTGCATATCGGGTTGCCGGATGATTGTTCGTATAACGTTCAAGCATGATGATCGTATCCTTATGCAACCTGTCTCTCTGTTCCGGGCCCGGTCTCTGTTCATCCTCAAATCCGCAGAGTGATGCATACAGGGATATTTCCTCTGCACTGACCGCGATGAATGGACAGATAAGCCGCATTCCGTCAGGACCGGCGTTGCTCCTGACCAGTCTTTCCGCATCGCCCCGGATAATGCTTTCGAGCACAACACCTGCTGCATCATCAAGGCAGAGTCCCAGGGCAATTCCGGTTATCCCCGGCAGTTGTGCAATATCGTGGATGAGAATCGAATGGGCTGTGGGGAACTTTGACGGTGATGATATATCTGGGTTTTTTCCTTTACCTGTATTCACCCGGTTCCCGTATTCTTCCGGCATTGAAACTTCAATGAACTCCGTCTCCAGGCGCTCTGCGATGCGCTTTGCACACGAGGTTTCGATGTGGGTGTCAGTTCCCCCGGCTACGGTTACAGCAGTAATCCGTATGTCACGGCGCTGTTCCGTGAGGTGTTTTAAAAACCAGAGGAGCGCGCTGCTCCTCTGGTCCCCGTAAAGAAGTACGGCTATATGATCGCCATGTTTGAGCCAGCCCTGTGCCCGTATCATCTTTTTTGCCTTGGACTCAACATCGGCAATAAGGTGCTGACCGCAGAGATGCATCCCTGAATAGGGCTGGAGAATGATCGCATCTCTCTGGCATTTGCTGCACTGCATAGTCTGACCTGTTTTATTCTGGAGAATAAAAGATGTTTAAGGTTGTGATGACCCGTTACGGGTACCCGTAAGGAGTGATTTTATAGTCCGGGACATCACCACTGTAACGATTATGGCTGTTTCTGCGGAACATATCCGCACTCTGCATAAATATGAAAAGACCATCCTTTCAGTGCTTGAGCGCCAGATGTCGCGCTATGCATGGGTCCCCCTGGAACAGTTGATCACCAGTACCGGTTTTGCAGAATCCGAAGTGAATTACCGGCTGGCACGTCTGATTGAGTGGGGGATGGTGCGGTTCAACCCGGTACCTTATGACGGGTATGCCCTTGTTTTCGGGGGATATGATACGCTTGCCCTTGCAAGTCTGACCCGGAAAGGGACGATCTCGGCTTTGGGAGTACAACTGGGTGAAGGCAAGGAATCGGTGGTCTATGAAGCTCTCGGTCTCGGGCCGGTTGCCATCAAGTTCCACCGGATAGGAGGGCGGTCCTTCAATTCAGCCCGGGTCAACCGGGAGTATATGGTTGACGGGCACTGCCCCTGGCTTGTTGCATCGAAGCTCTCTGCTGAACGGGAGTACAAAGCGCTGGTGGCACTTCACCCGAAGGTCAGCGTCCCGCTCCCTATCATCCAGAACCGGCATACCGTGGTAATGTCGCTGATTCATGGAGCTAACCTCAACCGTTGCATCCTTGAGGCTCCGGCAGCTGTGCTCGATGAGATCCTGGAAAATGTCCGCATTACGTATAAAGAAGGTATAATCCATGCCGATCTCTCGGAATATAACATCCTCATGGAAGACGGCAGATGTGTGATCATCGACTGGCCCCAGTGGATAGAGACCGCTCACCCGAATGCAGAAGTAACCCTCCACCGGGATATTGATAACATCCTCACGTATTTTAAACGGAAATACAAACTCAAGTATAACCGTGAGGATGCGATTCAATGCGTGACCGGCTGAGTGTCTTTGGCATCGATATCATCAAAGGATCGGTGAGATCCAGCACCCGCAGGCCCGTCTATGCCCTTGTCCGGATGGAGGGCCCGATGGTCGTGAGTGAATCTGAAGCGTCTTTTTTCCGCCTATTTCGCATGCTCAGGGAGGAACAACCCGATATCCTGGCAGTCGACAGCCTCCAGGAGATTGCTGCTGACCAGAAGGAACTCTACTCGTTTTTACAGGGTCTGCCCCCGCAGACCCGGCTTGTCCAGGTGACCGGTGGCGAGCGCAAGGAGACGCTCCAGAAGGTTGCAGCCCGGTATAATATCTGTTTCAACCGGTTCGATCCCTTTGCCGAGGCCCGGACCACTGCTCAGGTGGCATCGCTTGGGGCCGGTGCCGAAGTGATTGCGTTCGAGAACGAGAGCGAGATCACGGTAAGCCGGAACCGTTCGCCGGGAAAGGGTGGGTGGAGCCAGAACCGGTATGTCCGTAAGATTCACGGGGCGGTCCAGTTCAAGGGGCGGGAGATTGAGCAGGCACTTGTCGCAGCCGGGCTGAGGTATGAGAAGAAAGAGACCCGGGCTTTTGGGGGATGCAGCCGGGTGGTATTCTCGGTCTTTACTACCCGGGACCTGATCCCTGTTTCCACGTATCGTGGCGCGGATGTCCAGGTGCGTATCAATGGCAAACGTCTGGAACGGATCCGGTTCCGTCCGCTCTCGGGAAAACCGCGGTACCTGATCGTTGGGATCGATCCGGGGACTACCACTGCATTTGCTGCACTGGATCTTGACGGGAATCTTTTGCATCTTCAGAGTTCCCGCCAGATGAACATGGGAGACGTGATCGAGGCTCTCTACAATGTCGGAAAACCCCTCATCATCGCATCCGATGTCCA
Organism: Methanomicrobiales archaeon; assembly: GCA_037141115.1. Taxonomy (GTDB): domain Archaea; phylum Halobacteriota; class Methanomicrobia; order Methanomicrobiales; family Methanospirillaceae; genus Methanoregula. The sequence continues at coordinate 2,840 of JBAXDE010000152.1, forward strand.
GGATATGCCGTTTTCTGTTGAGAAGATCCGCCGGGCATTCAGTGCTGTTGCGTACACCCCAAAGCAGGATGTGAGTATCGAGACCAAGCTGGAACTTGCTGCCCCGTTTCCCTATGGCAATGATCACGAGCGGGACGCACTTTCCGCAGCGCTTGATGCCTATCGCCAGTACCGGCACAAGTTCCAGAACCTGCTAAAACGGATTCCCCCGGGGCATGATCTCGATGAAGTCCGGGCACGGGTGATCCGCGGGCAGTCCCTGGAGCACGTGCTCATCGAGATGCACGGCAGCACACTCCCCGCCCCCCACAGGGAACCTCCCCCGGTCCGGGTGGACGAGAAACATGATGAACGGGTTCGTATACTCGACGGGATGGTCAAGCGCCTCCGCACGTTTGTTGGAGAACTACAAGAAGAGATCAAAAATAAGGATTATGATATTCGCCATCTTCAGGCACGCATACGCAAGGTCCAGACAACCCGTGATGCGGAGCTGGCAAAGGATGCCGAAGTGGTAAAAAAGGATGCAGTTATCCAGAGTTTGAAAAAGCATTTACGCAAGGAGGAACGCCATAACCGGAACCTTGTCAAACGGCTTGCACGCATCAGGCAGTTTGCAGAGATCTCGATGGATGGCGAGGTGCTGCCGGTGAAGGTGATGGACTCCCTGACAAAGGATGCCCTGCGAAGGCTTGCGGATGATGTGGGAATCGACGAAGGGGACATTGTCTTTGTCACCCGGATCGATGGCTGGGGCAGGAGTATTGTCAGGGAGCTTGCTGATATGCGGGTGAAAGCGGTGGTTGCCGGAACAGCGGTACTGGCCGGGAGCGATCCACAACTGATCCCTGCGTTTCGTGAAGCCGGACTTCCCCTTCTTGCCGATAAGGAAGCCGGTGTCCAGATTCGTAACCGTCACGGACTCTGCGGGAAGGAGATGCTGGAGGTGGCCCTGTTCAAGTGGCAGGGGGTGCAGGTCCGGCATGAGCGGGAGAAGAAGACGGAGATGATCGAGCACATCTTCAAGGAGTATAAGAGCGAACGGGGTAAGGAAGTGAAAAAGAGTGGATGATCGCGAGCTCCTGAACGTGGTAATGGGTGTAGTCGGGCGTGAGAAATGCCTGGATGATTGTGCAGAGCTGCCGTTTGGCGACCAGATCATGGTGGTGACAACCGATATGCTCCACCGGACCACCGACTTTGTTGAAGGCATGACTGACTGGCAGGCCGGCTGGATGAGTGCCGCAGTCACGCTCTCCGATATTGCGAGCATGGGAGCCGCGCCGAAATATCTCCTGATTGCCGTAGGCCTTGACAACTGGAAGTCCTTGTCGGGCGTAATGCAGGGTGCACAGGACTGCTGCGAAAAGTATGGTGCAACGATTATCGGCGGCGATATCGACCGGCACGGGGAACTTACTATTGTCACAACCGGGCTGGGAATCGTCGATAAAGATCATATCGTGCGAAGGAAGGGTGCCCGGCCGGGTGATCTTGTCTGTATCACCGGCACTCCCGGGCAGGCGCAGGCATGGCTGGACGGGTATCACCAGTTTGAACGGGCTCTTTTCGAGCCGCAGCCCCGGGTGGCGGAAGGCCAGCTGCTTGGCCGGGCCGGCGTCAGTGCCATGATGGATGACAGCGATGGCATTGCCCTCTCGCTCTATGATCTGATGAGCGTGAACGGGTACGGATTTGCCATTGATTCTGCAAAACTGCCCCTTGCCGCGGGAATACCTCCCGAGCCGGCTCGCGAACTCGCCCTGCATGGTGGAGGGGATTACGAATTGATCTTTACCATCTCCCCCGACAAATACCCGGTTGCCGGCGTACCTTCAACGGTTATCGGAACAGTGGTGGCAGAAAAATCGGTGACGGTTGATGGCAGACCGCTTGCAAAACGCGGATACCAGCACCGGTGGGAATAATCATGGTCTTTGCCATCAGGGTATTTATTACAATCAATACAAGACATTTCACTACATCAGGATGCGGGCACTGAATGGAATCACTGGAAAGCAAACTGGACCGGTTGTCGCCCGATCGGCGCAGGGAAGTTGAGGATTTTGTGGATTTCTTACTCTACCGGTCAGGTTCCCCTCAGGGTGTATCCAGCCAGACCGCGGTAAACCAGCCAGTTAAGCCGGCACCTCCCGTTATCCCTGTTATGGCTCCCATGATGATGCAGGAAACCCCACCGGTTGTGGTGCATGAGCAGGATACCCGGCAGGACGAGCCATCGTATGGGGGTGTACCGGGAGAGTATTCTTCTCTGATCCATGAGATTACCGTTGAGGTGGAGGACCGTATCTCCCGGGATTACCTGGATTACGGGCAGTTCGAGCAACAGTTGTCACCAGCAACCGAGGCGGTAAGAAAAGTCAGAACAAAGCTGATCCAGAAGAGCGAGCAGGAGAAGTCTCATCACCTTGACTGGATTGACTGAAAATCTTTTTTTTGGCATTCACCGTATTTCAACAATAACGTGACAATTCCGGGTTTACCCTTTAACCATCCTGGAAATGATCTTTCCCACAATCCGCAGTAAAAACCAGATCTCCACAATTATTATTCAACCGAAAGAT
>JBAXDE010000153.1:0-5416 GCA_037141115.1 Methanomicrobiales archaeon
GTGTATATATTTACTAAAATATCGATCTTTCCCTTAGTTTTGGAGGGGATACCTTGTTTCAGCCAATCCTCCGGACAGCAGTCATTTTGCTCTCTTCTCAGTTGAGACAAAAGATGGCGATATTTTCCATTATCCAATCCTTGTCACGGTGGATTCAACGGATCTCATGGCAAGTATCTCCGATGCACCCAGTGTATATCCCCCGGAAATTGAAAAAACGGTCAACCTGAGTATCATCAATCCCCGTGCAGGGAAGATTGATAATATCTTTGTCACCGCATCCGGCCCTGGCATAAAAATAAGCCCTTCAGAGAAATATGTCAGTACTCTTGATGCGCAAAGTTCTACTGTGGTTCCCTTTACAGTGACTCCCAGCCAGGCCACAAACCTGACCTTCCATATCAGTTACCAGAGCGGGGATGTGGATCATACCACAGATGTAGTCCTGCCCATCAATATCGGGAATGACAAGACTGCAGCATTACCGGTTGTCAATAATGTAGTCCTGACCACCAAAAGTTCGTACTATGACCTGACCGGGGATATCACGAATACCGGAATTACTGCTGCAAAAGGTCTCACGGTCACGGTTGGATCTCCGGCCGCGGCAACGGGAACCTATGCGGAATATGCGATCGGCAGCCTCGCATCCGATGATTCCGGAAGTTTTGAAGTGACATTCACCAGCCTGGATCTCACATCGGTTCCTCTGGTAATGCTCTGGAAAGATGCAGAGGGGAATGATTACAGTGTCACCAAGATGCTCAATCTCGGCTCTGCTTCGGGCTCCAGTGGCAACAGCTCCGCATCGAAGACTTCCGGAAGCACCGGTTTGAATGCAGGTGACCCACCGGGTGGTATGGGCGGACCCAGCGGCAGTGTGGGAGGTACCAGCCTCTTTTCCAGCAGTGGAAGCAGCGGCATCAGTTCGTTCTACCCGGTGATAGCAGCAGGAATTCTCGTTGTGGTCGGTATAGTACTCTACACCAAACGCAAATGGCTCACTGCAAAATTCAGGAAACAGTAAGGGGGATCAGCTATGATCACTACCCCACTTATCCGGTTTGCGGATGTCAGTAAGGTATACCACCTGGAAAGTGGCGACTTTACGGCGCTCAACCACATATCCCTTGACATTGATGAGAACGAATTCGTCGCAATCATGGGACCATCAGGTTCCGGCAAGTCAACGATGATGAACCAGCTGGGTATCCTCGACGTCCCGACATCGGGGGAGTTGTCGATATCAGGGAGGAATGTGGCCAGTCTTACGGCACTTGAGCGGACGCACATGCGCAGGGATACGATCGGGTATATCTTCCAGAAATTCTACTTAATTCCCCTGCTCTCTGCGTATGAGAACGTGGAATATCCGCTCATCCTGAAGTACAAGAAACGGGATGAGTCGGGAAAAGCCACAGCCATGCTCAGAGCCGTAGGATTTGATGAGGCCATGAGTGCCCATCGGCCTACCCAATTATCCGGTGGCCAGCAGCAGCGAGTGGCCATTGCCCGGGCCCTGGTCAATGACCCGAAGATCCTGCTCTGCGATGAACCTACCGGCAATCTTGACCGGAAGACGGGACACCAGATCATGGATATCCTCTGCGGCCTTCACAGCAAAGGAAAGACGGTCATCATTGTGACCCATGATCCGAAGATTGCAGAGTACGCGAACCGGACAATCACCCTCGAAGATGGGAGGATAGCAGCATGAAAGATATATTTTTTGATCTCTCCGTACGAAGTGTCCGCCTGAATTTCCTCCGCTCAATCCTGGCCTCGATTGGTATCGTAATTGGCGTTGTGGCAATCTCTTCAATGGGGATGCTGGGGACCAATATGCAGCTCCAGGTAAAAGATCAGCTCTCTTCGGGTGCAGACACCATCGTCATCACCGCAGATGCGGTCCGTATGGGTCCCCCGGGATCCAGCCCCTCATCATCATTGTCGACAGCTACGGGGATAACTAAAACGCAGCTCTCCAAGATCAAACTGGCTGCGGGATCTACGAGCAAGATCGTTCCAATATATACTACGAATACCGAATTCACCCTGCTCTCGACTCCCGGGAGGAGCTCGGTCTACGGGCTCAATCCGGATGATATCACAAAATTCCTTACGATCTCGAACGGGACAAACATCGAAGGCATAAATGATGCCCTCGTGGGGTCAACCATCGCATCCACCTTCAATTTAAAGATCGGCAGCAGGATCAAGATCGGTAAAGATACCGATGAGTCCCGGCCGGTGGTCAAGGTGGTTGGGATCCTTGAAGCGAGAGGGATGTCTTCGGATAATGTGAATACCGATAATGCGATCATCGTGTCCAATGACTGGTATACGAACCAGTATGGCGGAGAGAATGTTTACAGTCAGGTAAATGTAATTGTCAAGGATATCAGCACGATCACGGATGTGGAAACCGCGATTGATACAAAACTGAACACCGATAAGAAAACTCCCGTTGTAAGGATTTCAGATGCAAGTTCCCGGATTTCCAGTATCACGTCATCCCTGTCTTCCATAACTACGTTCATCCTGGCGATCGGCGGGATCTCGCTCCTGGTTGCAGCCACGAGCATCTTCAATGTGATGATGATGTCGGTGAATGAGCGGATCCAGGAGATTGGTATTCTCCTCTCTATCGGTACTGAGAAAGGGGAAGTGCGCAGGATGTTCGTGTACGAAGCGATCATCCTGGGAATACTGGGTGCAGGTATCGGGGGAATAGGCAGCCTTGTTATCGGGTATTCGGTGGTGAGCTACATGATAGGCACTACGGAGTTCTTCTTCCTCCCCGAGAGTATCATGTATATCCCCATCGGTATGGCAATAGGTCTCGTGGTCTGTATCCTCTCCGGGGTCTACCCGGCGTGGCGGGCTTCGAACATGAATCCGATTGACGCACTGAGAAGTGAATGAACGCTGAACAGGAGGCGGATAACGAGATGACCGTTTTATTGAAATACTACACATGGAAAGTCTTCTCGAAGATAAAATCTTCCCGGAAATTAAAAGAGAAGACTTCCCCAACCCGGAAAAACCGTGCCGGTGAGGATTAAGGGTCAGGAAATCGGGAAAATCGTATGAAACGGGTAACTCTCGAGTAAATTATTGATAATTTGATGCCTGTCCTGCATTTGCTGTGCAGGATCACCGGCATCGTCGTTTGGCCGGGTTTACCCCAGCCCGGTATTCCTGTAAGGTTCCCCATGACGATGTTTGAGAGGTTCGTGACCGGTTCTGGCTTGGCATCCCGCCTTTCAATCATTCCGTAACGGTGCAAAGGACACAGTATCATATTGTAGGTTTTGTTGTGATTGTTTCAATCGGAATAGCAGCACTCTTCTTTTTCCGAAGACGGCCGGGTGGGAGACACGGGTCATGGGACTGGCAGTTGTAACGTAGAGGACCATGTTAAAACGGGTTCTCCCCTCTTTTTTAAAAACCCTGTTTCCACCGATGGCTTGATATGATTGCCCGCCAGAACATGCACTTTAAGGAAAGGAGATGAGACCATGCGGCTTGTCGTGACCCGGAGGAACCGGGATGCTGTGCTGTCAAAGGCAAAGGGTGAAGCCAGCCGGGACACCACCCCCAATGATACCTATCGCGAGCGGTTGATCAAGTATACTCCGGTAGAGACGATCGCCCTGTTTATTGCAGTCTATGGAATCACCAGTTATCTCTGTGGTACCGAACCCTGGTATCCCGTTGTTGCACGCTGGATCATGATCCTGGGAACTCTGGGTACGGTGCTGTACCTCTGGAAAGCGGAGAATATCTCTGATATCGTTCAACTCGGCATCTCTGCAATCGGTTTTCTCATCTGGGTGTATGCACTCGGCGTGATAACGGTTACATCCCTGCCGTTTTACAACGCCATCGTTGCCGGGCTGCTCCTTGTGGCATATGTCTTTCTGGCGCCCCTGGCTGACGGGGTGCCCGAGGTCTGGTAACTGAAAAATAGTATAACCTGAGAAGAGCATGTAATTATCAAGGGAGTGATCCGCTGTGGATCCGTTCATGCATGAAGCTATTGAAGAAGCACGAAAAGGGCTTGACGAGGGGGGTATTCCCATTGGATCGGTGCTTGTCCGGAACAACGTGATTCTCGGACGGGGACACAACCGCCGGGTGCAGGAAGGAGATCCGATCATCCATGCGGAGATCGACTGCCTGCGCAATGCCGGGCGGATCGGGACATACCGGGATGCGGTGCTCTACTCCACTCTCGTGCCCTGCTATCTCTGCGCCGGGGCTGCCGTCCAGTTCGGGATCAAAAAAGTAATCGTGGGGGAATCACGGAATTTTGCCGGGGCACGGGCATTTATGGAAGAGCATGGCATCGAGGTTATCGATCTGGATCTAGGTGAGTGTGTTGCCATGATGCAGGAGTTCATTGCACACAACCCCCGGCTCTGGAATGAGGATATTGGTGAACTATGAAACCGGGAAAAAAGACCGGCTACTGAAGAGCCCGGCGGATAATTTTTAAAAGATCGATTTTAATCGCTCTCGCTTTTTGTACGAAAAAAGATTATTTCAGTTCCCCGAGCCCCTTCCAGTAATCGTATTCATGCTTCCAGAGATCCTTGTTGAACGACACCAGCCGTTTGAAATATTCCTTGCGTTCAAGATGGATTTTTTCCTGCACCGGATCATTCCACTTCGTTTTGATCGCATCGGCCAGCTTCCGCCCCAGCTCTTTTGCCTGTTTCTCCCCGGCAACTATCGCATTCGGATCAGCCCCGACCAGGACCCCGACTCGTCCAACAGTCGTTGCACCAAGGTGCAGCAGGGTGGAGTTCATGTAGTCTGCCACTTCGTCAGCATATGAGCCACCGGCAGTAGAGACCGCACAACCATACTTCCCGGCAAAGGACTGGCAGTGGATCGAGTCTGCCATCCGGTCGAACAGTGTCTTTAACTGGGCGGTGACCTGATTGATGTAGTTCGGTGATCCCAAGACGATGCCATCTGCATCCTGCATCTTCAGAAGCAGCGCCGGGAAATCATCATCATGGACACATTCGCCATTTGCATAGCAGGCACCGCAGGCTGTGCAGTACTTGATCTCAAGGCCGCAGATATCCACAAACGTAACATCCGCCCCGGTCTGTCGTGCACCTTCAAGGGTGGCCATGACCAGCCGCCGGGTCTGGCTCTTCTCCCCTTTCGGACTTGCGTTAATACCGATAATCTTCATGGTAATCTCACTTAAGTAGTGATTTTTTTTTCAAAGGATAAAGGTGTGCAAATGACATCATCACTATAGGGGATAAAAATCCGTTTACACAAAAAATCCCGGCCTGCCGGGAAAAATCTTACGGGCTCATAAGATATGGAGTAGATTTTATACCACTGCCGTCAGGTTAATTTTGAAAACATAGATATCCATCAGATATTAGTA
>JBAXDE010000154.1:0-5407 GCA_037141115.1 Methanomicrobiales archaeon
ATGATTAGAGATCAGGGCGTTTTCGATTTTACAGTAAATTGTTTACACTATCCATGTAGAGCGCTCACTTCTTGTGATCGCGCTGATATTTATCATCATTATCGCGGTGAAGGAGACCGCATATCTCGTTTCGATCTTCCTGATGGCTATGATCCTCACCATGCTGGCATCCCCATCCCTGTTCTGGCTGAAGCAAAAAGGTCTCTCTGATATCTCTGCAACACTGGTCATTACGCTTGTTGCATGTCTGATCATCTTAGGGTTTATCGGCCTGACTGCCCTGTCGATCAATACCGTGATCTCGGACCTCCCGCAGTATCAGCAGGAGCTCAATACCCGGCTGGGGGATATCGCGGTCATGCTTGCACCCTTTGGCTTATCGTCCCTTGTAAGTGATCCTCCTGCACTGGATATGGGGATGCTCTCCTCTATCGGGATCAGCAGTGCCATGAGCCTCATGGACGCTGTCATGTTCCTGTTCTTCGTGGGAGTGCTGACATTCTTTATGCTCCTTGCATCACCCGGTCTGGCCTCACATCTTTTAGGACACCTTGGAAAAGAATCACATACTCTCAAGAATCTCGCACGTATGACCGGATACGTTACTGATTTTATCGTTGTGCGGACTGAAACGAACTTCATCCATGGGGTGTTATTTGGGGGGTTCCTTGGTCTCATGGGGGTCCATGGAGCGATCCTGTGGGGCGTTCTTACCTTCCTGCTGGGCTATATCCCATATTTCGGGCTTCTTATCGCTGCTGTGCCGGCCCTCTTCTTTGCCTGGCTCCAGTTTGGTGTTCCCGGGGCTGTCGCAGTCATCATAGCAATCGCGGTCCTCAACCTCATTGTAGAGAATCCTGTCCTGTCCTTTCTCACTGCCCGGAAATTCGAGATGCCGGCGCTGATCGTGCTCATCTCGGTGATCTTCTGGGGCTGGCTGCTGGGGCTTGTCGGGATGCTCTTTGCAGTCCCGTTCACCCTGCTATTTCTCCTTATCCTCCAGATGTCCGATGAACTCCGCTGGATCAATGTAGCCCTCGGCGTTGATCATCTGTTTAGTAAACAGAATGAAGAAAACGTGGATGAATAAGGTATGGAAATCCCCATTTTAGAGATCAAACCACCCTAAGAAAGGTGCCTGCTATCCGGCCCCCCCCATCTCGTTTACAGCGGGCAGCTATGCAAGCATGCCCCGATACAGGACTTATAATTTTTTAGTATACCTCAACGAGCCCCTTGCTCTTGCCTGTAATCGAGCGCCCGCCCTGAGGTGTTACAATAAACGTGTTCTCAATACCCACAAGTCCGACCTTCGGGATGCCTTTCTTGGGTTCGAGTGCAAAGACCATTCCTTCCTGCAGGGGCTCGTTGAATCCCTGCGCAATGACGGGGGACTCCTCGATCCAGAGCCCGATCCCGTGTCCGAGGAACTTCACCTTGTGCTTTCCGAATCCCATGAAGTTTTCCAAAAATTCCGGTTCAAGCCCATCCATAATGGTCGCGTAGATCTCTGACGGGATGGCGCCCGGTTTGAGGAGTGTTGCAAGCTGATCCTGGATCGCCACACACCGTTCATGCTCCCGAATCGCTCCATCGGGGATTGGCTTTCCAAACATGTAACTCATGGTCTTGTCGGTCTGGTACCCTTTGTACCCGCAGCCGATATCGATGACAACCAGATCACCCTTCTTCAGTTTCCGTTCCCGGCATCCCATCAGCGGGACGGACGGGTGCAGGCCAAAGATACCACCGGGCGTATTGACGCAGGTGGGGGAGATGGAGCTCGTGCCAAATCCGATCTGCCCCAGCAACATCTCGTTGAACATGCCGAACCGGATGATGCCCTGGTGACCTTCCTTCATCATGAGCGAGTATAGATCGCAGGTGAGCCCGACTTCATCGATTCCTTCTGCAAGCATACCGGGAATGCAGTCTTCAAGCACGTGGCGGTGGATCTTCCCGGCGTGTTCCATGAGGGAGAGTTCATACCGGCTCTTTACGGATCTGACCGCTGCTACCTGTTCATCGACCGATTTCACCTCGGAAAATGGCAGGTACTTCTGGAGCCTCTGGAGCTGGGCGATCGGCATCAGATCTGTTTCGAGATAGACTGTGGAAGGGAGGTGGCCCATGTCAGCTGCCACGTCCCGGTAACTTTTCATCTCCATTATATTGGGGAAGAGAGACTCAACCTTTGCCCGCTCGAAGCTCTGCCGGACCCAGAAGATGGTATCTCCGTTCTGCAGGATGAGCAGGAGGCCGCCCTGCATCGTGCCCGTGAAGTAATAGAGGGGGATCTTCCCGACAATTGCCGCAAGCTCCCATCCGGGGCAGGTGTGATCCATCCGGTCCCGGAAACGTTTCAGCCGGTCTTCGAGTTCGGTGATCGCGACTTTCATTCTGATAAAAAGTTGGGTAGATGGGATGATAATAGTGATGAAAAACGTTAAAAAAGATTTTTTGGATGTGTCTTGGGTGGTTTCTTTTAGAATGTCCCCTCAGCATGTCCCGCCTCGAACGCCTTTACGTTGATCTCAACGGTCTTCTTCGGGACAAGGCGTCGGACTGCTTCAAGCAGCGATTCGGGTTTGAGGGGTATGGATCCGGAAGCAGCGCCCAGCATCACGACATTCTGGGAGAGCGGACTACCAGCATCTGCCGCCATTTTGTCTGCATCGAGCAAGCAGAGCGGGTTCTTTTTCAGCGCGGCAATAATGTCGTCTTGAGTTGGCGCGACAATCTTCTGCGTGTATACCGATGTGGGGAGCACAAGATGGTTGTTCACGACAATGCGGCCCTCTTTTTTCAGGTAATGGGAGTAGCGGAGGGCTTCTAAGAGATCGAACGCTATCATGAGATCTGCCTGCCCGGGGGGGATCAGCGGACCGAATAACCCGTCAATACGGATATGGCTCTCTACGGATCCGCCCCGTTGAGCCATACCGTGTGTCTCGGCTCCTTTCACGGGTCTCCCTTCTATCAGGCAGGCTTCGCCAAGGATATTTGAAGCAAGGATCGTTCCCTGTCCACCGATTCCTACCATCAGGATATCGAAACTTCCGCTCATTTCTTTCCCTCCCTTCTGATTGCACTCACAGGACAGAGCTGGACGCAGACTGCACATCCGCTGCACAAGTCGTTGATCCGGGCCTTCTCCCCGGCAACCTCGATTGCGGGGCAACCGAACCGTACACAGTTGCCGCAACCGGTACAGGTTTCAGCATCAACCTGATACTTCCCGCGCTTGATCCCCGCGCGGCGCGCTGATATGACGCACATCTGCTTTGCGATGATGACTTTGACCCCTTTACGTTTCTTTGCCTGCTCCAGTACATGCACCATGCCCGTAGTATCAAATGAATCAACCGTTTCAACGAACTGGACGCCACAGGCCCGGCACATTGCATCGAGCGAGATGGGGGGGCTCTCAATCCCGCAGGCTGTAATACCGGTGTTCGGGTTTGGCTGGTGGCCGGTCATCGCCGTGATCCGGTTATCGAGGATTACAACCGTCATGTTTGCCCCATTATACACCGCATTGAGCAATCCCTGGATACCGGTGTGCAGGAACGTGGAATCGCCGATCGTACAAAGTACATCCCGTGTCTCCCCTGAATGGGCGATACCACTTGCCACGGTGATTGATGCACCCATGCAGATGGTTGTATCAACAACCCCGAGCTGAATCCCGAGCGTGTAGCACCCGATATCGCTGGGGTATATGGCATCCCTGAATACTTTTTTTATCGCATAGGCGGCACTGCGGTGCAGGCAACCGGCACAGAGAATTGGCGGACGGAGGGGAAGGTTCTGCACCGGGTTTACATGAGCAAAGGGATTTGCCGGAAGAAATCCTGATTTCACCAGAATTGCGGCAACCGCCTGCGGGGACAACTCTCCTTCATAGGAACCATACCCGTTCTTCTTTCCGAATACCGGTACGCAGCCGGCAACCTGCCGGACGACATCCTCAACTTCCGGTGCCAGTTCCTCAATCACCAGCACTTTCTCATGCTTGCTGACAAAAGCGCCTAGCCATTCCTCGTCGATCGGGTATGCGCTGATCTTCATGAACGAGACGCCGGCAGGCAACAGTTCCTGGACGTAGGATGCAGCAATCCCGCTGGCAATAATGGCAGTCTTTCCCCGGATCTCGAACTTATTATATCCCAGTTCCACCAGCCGTTTTTTAATTGCTGGCTGCTTCTCGTTGAGTTTCTTGTGCAGGATACGGGTATGCGATGGGATCACGACATATTGGCGGGGGTCCTTATGGAACTCTCCTTTTCGTGTACTGGGGATGACTGCGCCCAGTTTCACATCGCCTTTCGAGTGGCAGATGCGGGTTGTCGGGCGGAAAATTACCGGCAATCCGAACTCTTCTGAGAGGGTAAATGCCGCAGGGATCATATCATGCGCTTCCTGCACGCTGGCAGGGTCAAGACAGGGGACCCGCGCGAAATGGGCATAGCACCGGGTATCCTGCTCGTTCTGGGAGCTGTGCGCGAACGGATCATCCGCACTCAGGATCACAAGGCCCCCGGTAACTCCAGTGTAGGCACTGGTCATCAGGGGATCAGCAGCAACATTGAGCCCCACGTGCTTCATGGTGCAGAGTGCGCGGATGCCGCACCATGCAGCTGCAAGCGCATTCTCCAGTGCCACTTTCTCGTTTACCGACCATTCGAGGTAATATGCTCGTTCCGGTTGCATCCGCAGCACATCGACGACTTCTGATGATGGCGTACCGGGGTAGCCGCTCACAAAATCCACACCCGCTTCAACGCAGGCGTGAGCGATCGCTTCATTTCCAAGGAGATATTTTCGTTCCATGATCCCTTATCCGTACTATTACCGTGATTTTTCTGCACATATCCCTATCTGAATGTACTTCCTTTTGCCCGGGCGATTCACAACCTATAATAACTCTGATGGAGTAGTTATTAGGGTAAATTAAGGCAAACTAATGGGCCCGTAGCATAGCCCGGTGGTGCGCCCGGCTGATAACCGGGAGGTCATGTGTTCGAATCACATCGGGCCCATCCAGAGCAATTTGTTTTTATGTTTTTTTAGCCTTCACTCGCAGAGATGTTACTTTTTCTCGAGCATGATCTCTTTGGTGAGTTTGAATTACCGTGAACGCACTGAAAAATAGCCGGAAACGGTAGGTTTTGAAGGCTCTGCGGTGTGGCGGGCGGTGAACCGTGTTACTGACGCCGTGGGCCTCCCGTTCTCCGATCTTCCCGGGGAACCCGGAAACAAAATGAAACCTATGGGTGATCAGGATAATTCGTTGTGCCGGATTATCAAAAACAAAAAAATCCACTGCATACCGGTGTAGATGGGGGAATATGGGTATCCCCTCCAAAACTAAGGGAAAGATCGATATTTTAGTAAATATATACAC
>JBAXDE010000155.1:0-5396 GCA_037141115.1 Methanomicrobiales archaeon
CCTGTTTGCGCCCGCACATCTTGCATTCGTTCGCACCGCGACCGTAGATCTTCTTCCTTTCTCCAGCCATTAGCGCACCTCGACCTGGTAGTCCTGCTTGAGGAATTCAATTGCATCCTGCTTGCTCACACGCTGTTTTGCAGGGAGTTTCTTCCGTGCTACACGCCTGCGGGTAATACGGATGCCCTTGCGTTCGAGAACTACGTTGACATCCATGCCGAAGATACCGATTTGGGGATCATATGACATGCCGGGGAAATCCGTGTGTTCTTCAACACCGAACGAGATGTTGCCAGTCTTGTCAAACTGGCTCTCGAATACAGTTTTATTCAGGATCGTAACAGCGGTCTTGAAGAAGTCGCTTGCGGTTTTTCCGCGAAGGGTGACCTTGCAGCCAATCGGGGCTCCTTTTCGGACGGAGAACGCTGGCTGGGTTTGCTTCGCAATGGTCCTGATGGACACCTGACCGGTGATAGTCTTCATGATGTTTTCAGCTTTAACGAGCTTTTCGCCGCTCTCGCCTACTCCCATATGAACTACAACCTTGTCGATGTAGATATCGCGCATTGAAGTCACTGTTCAATCCCCCATTGTGCAACTGCGGATGTCTTCTTACCAACAACGTAGATGTAGGGTGAGATTGTCTCAAACGTTACGCCTGCTGATTCATCATCAAGGATGATCTTGTTGGGCACACTGCCGGGCATCTTGATGATCTCGGTGATCCGTGCAACCTTGCCGGAATGCTTACCACCAATGATCATCGCCATGTTGCCAACTGCAAACGGGAAATGATCAATGATCTTAAACCGGGTTTCCGGTTCAAGGGAGAGCACAATTGAGTCACCTGACTTGTAGGTATTGTCAGCAAGCAGGTTCGAACCGTCTCTCATGTTCAGCTGGACCTTACCACCGGCAACTATTGATTTGTTAATCACTTTGCACAGGCGGGTCTTTGCTGCTTCTGCATCGATTGCAATAGAAACATGACGACCGTTCTTGTCGCGGAGAATGCGGTAGAATTTGTTGATCTTCGGAAGGGCAACGATATCAAAGATACCGATACCCATCCGGGGGTCACGGCAGGGTCTTCCGTTGATGACAATGTCATGCTGCAGGAGAATCTGCTTGACCTCTTTCATGTTCCGCGCTAAACCCATGTGATCGCGAAGCCAGACGGTAATTGGCATGGCATTCGCATTGTGCGGACCGGGCGCTGTCTTTGTAATGAACTTTGTTGTCTTCTTTGCGATATGCCACGAGTCCGGGGCGTTCAACCGCTTAAGATGGTCTCCCATTATTCAGCCTCCGCTAATTTTGCCTCACGGCGCTTGTCCGTAAGATTCAGTTTTGTGATCTGGACGTTTGAAGCATCAACGGGGCGGGGTACTTCAGTACCATCTGCCTTTGTTGACGTAACACCGTGGATAACAAGTTTTGACTTCCTGGTATCAACAGCATCAACAATCCCTTCATCACCGGCAAAATCTCCCCGGGTAACTTTTACTGTGTCGCCCTTGACAACCCGCAGCGTCTTTACTTTATATTTATCCTTGAGTGCAGCGGAGAGAGGGGCGTTTAAGTATTTTGACTTCACGTGTGAAGGTGCCTGATAGCGTGCCTTTCTCTGCTTTCTTGGCTGTGCGCTTTCTAATCTTACCATACTTCACACCTCATACGATGATCGTGGCCATGGATCCGAGTTTAGGGAACCGTTCTGCAACTTCACGGGCAACCGGTCCTTTGATCTCTGTTCCTTTCGGCTCATTCTTCTCATCAACAACAACAACTGCGTTGTCATCGAAGGATACCCGCATACCGCTTGGCCTGCGAATCTCCTTCTTCTGTCGGATAACGACAGCCCGGACAAGCTTTTTGCGCATGTCGGGAGTGCCTTTCTTGACCGTTACGGTCCCAATGTCGCCCAGACCCATTTTGGGCTGACGGCGGCGAACTCCATGAAAGCCAAAGACCGAAACGATCTGCACTACGCGCGCGCCGGTATTATCTGCACAGGTAAGTTTGGTTCCGGTGGCGAGTGCTCTTGGGGTCTTTGACTGTTTTGCCTTCATGGCTGCTGCACCTCAACTACGACAAAGGTGGTGCTCTTTGACAACGGTCTGCACTCAGCTATCTTCACCATATCGCCAACTTTTGCCTGGATGCAGGGTGAGTTGTGCGCATGGAGTTTCGAGCTGCGTTTTTCGTACCGCTTGTATTTCCGGATGTAGTGCATGAAATTCCGCTCAACTACAACCGTTCCCATCATTCGATCGCTCACGACTTTGCCGGTGATCACCTGGCCGCGCACCGGTAAAGTGCCGTGAAACGGACAATTAACATCCGTGCACACCTTCTGGGGTGCCTGAACGTTCAATCCAATGTTTAGTGCCATTATGGTATCCTCTTCCTTTCGTGCAGGTTGATTCTCTTTTCAGGAGCCAGAGCCATCACGGATCCATCAATCTCGACAATTCTGCTGCCTAAGTGCAGCTGAAATCTGGTGTGCATCTTTTGGATTCGTTTTACGCCGGTTAAGGTCATAATTACCACCAGATTTTTTGTTTCATCGATGATGCGTCCGCAAATTCCCCGGTGAAGGGGGTTGGAAGCTCCCGATACCAGAACGTCAAGGCCGATCAATTCGTGCCTGAGGACGTTCTGGGGAGAGATCATGCAGTTCTCCTGCTGTTCTGCTCGGTCAACATGCGGGCGATAGTCCGCCGGAGTTCCCGGATATGTCCCGAGTTCTCAGTTGCGCCACCGGCACTGACTTTGCCGTAGTGCTGGATAAGCTCCATCCGGAATTTCCCCATCTGTTCGAGGATTTCTACATCCGAAAGCTGCTTGACATCCTTTGCCCTGAAGATCGCCATTTACTGGTCCTCCCCTAATTTCTCATCAGGAAGTGCTGGCTCATCAGCTTCAACATCACCAATACGGGTAACGGTTACTGCTGGTGCCGGAGCCTTCTTCTTCTGCTCGATGATCGTGAAATGGTCGGGCATCTTTGCGCCACCGGGGACCAGCTTGACCTGGACACCGATTACACCAAGTTTCTTGATGGCAACTGCATAACCTTTCTCAACGATGGTGTTGCTTGGTTCACCGCAATGCTTGATGTAGCCCTCGGTGAACTTCTGGGTACGCGCACGTGCACCGGTAAGCTTACCGGCAATCACGACTTCGCAACCAAGGGCACCGGATTCCATGACCCGGCGCAGGATGCTGGTACCTGCCTTACGGAAGTACCAGCCCCTCTCAAGAGCATTTGCGAGACGTTCTGCCATGATCTGTGCGTTGAAGCTGGGGTTTGTGACCTGCTGTACTTCGATCTGCGGTGATTCAACACCGTAGTTCTGGGCAAGGTCCAGGGTGAGCTGGTGGACGAGTTTTCCGCCCTTACCAATCACGATACCGGGCTTCTCGGCAAAGATAGTGACCTGTGTGCCCAGAGGGGTTCTGGCAATATCCATGCCACCGTATCCCGCGCGTTTGAGTTCCTTTGAAAGGTACTTCTCAACGCGGGCTTTCCGGACACCCTCTGAAATAAATTTTCTCTCGACTGCCATTATGCCACCTCGCGGACTACGATCTCAAGGTTCACAGATTCGCGGACCTTGGGGGTTGCTCGTCCCATTGCTCTTGGGAAGAATGCTTTCTGGGCCCGGCCGCGGCTTGCCGTGGCATGGATGATTTCCAGGTTTTCCGGGTCAAGACCAATGTACTCGGCATTCTTCTTTATCGATTCAAGGAGGCGGATGTAGGCCTTTGATGCCTTGACCGGGTATCTGCCTGCATCCCAGTTACCGGGAAGACCACGCTTGTGGGCAACGTTCCGGCAAAAGCGCCGGAACGGAATTGCCTTTTTCAGGGTGACGACCTGGTTCAGGTATGCAATTGCATCGTTCACATGCTGATGCCTGATGAACGTGGCAATTTCGATCGAATGCTTGGGCGACATATTCAGTTCATTAGCCTTTCCTCTGGCTATGTCGTCGCCCGTGATTTTCAGTGAATAATCTATTCGTGCCATTTCCATCACTTCAGCGGAACGTACTTGCTTCCTCGTGTTGCACCGATACCGGCGCTTCCGTGAGAGATCTTCTTTCTGGTCAGAGCGAATTCACCGAGGTAGTGGAAGACAGACTCCGGCTGGAATTCAACTTTTAAGAACTCCTTGCCGTTGTAGATCTCAATGGTCTTGCCGATCATTTCCGGCATGACCAGCATTTCACGGAGATGTGTCCTGACTTTCTCATCGCCACTGCGAACCTTAGCGAGTAATGTCTCTTCTCCACGGGAGAAACCGCGAACAATCTTGCGGCGGGGACGGGAAGGCATAAGCGGGAGGAGTTCGCTGATTCCCTTTGCCTTGAGCTCGTCTATTGTAAAGCCGCGATAGGTGAACTCCTCACGCCGTCTTGGCATTCTCTTCTGTGTCTTTTTAGGTGCTGCCATACCCTTCACTTCCTGCTCTTACCGGTCCTGCGTGCAGCCACATGTCCTACAGTCCTGCCTGGAGATGTGCCTCTCGCAACAGTCTTCGGGCGACCAGTGTGCTGGTGTCCACCGCCACCGAACGGGTGGTCAATGACGTTCATTGCGACACCACGGACACGAGGCCAGTTGGATGCGGTATTCGCCATCTTATGGTACTTGTTCCCTGCTTTCACAAACGGCTTGTCTACGCGACCGCCACCGGCTACGATACCGACAGTTGCGCGGCAGCGGTGGTTGAACCATTTGGTCTTGCCGCTGGGCATCTTGATACCGACACGGTCATCGATTTTATCGACGACAACGGCCTGGACTCCGGATGCTCTGACAAACTTTCCGCCATCATTGGGGCGGGCTTCGATATTGCAGATGTAGGTACCGGTTGGGATGTGCTGGAGGGTGAGCGTGTTTCCGTTCTTCACTTCGCCGCTGGATCCCCAGGTGATAACATCCCCGATTCCGAGCCCTTCGGTAACAAGCATATAGACCTTGGGTCCGCTCTCGAGTTTGACGAGTGCAATCGGCGCATTGCGAGCCGGGTCGTGTTCTATGTCGATGACACTGCCGGTGATATTTTGTGTATCGTCACCAACGTGTTTCAACTCTGCTTTGTAACGGTGGGATGGAGCCCGGTATGTCGGGCCTCCTTTTCCACGGGCTTGTGTTGTGATTCTATGTCCCATTTTTCCCCACCTACATTATACCGAGCCGGCTCAGAATTTCCTCGGCTGCTTTTTCGTTCTCAAAGCTCACGGTGGCTTTCTTTTCACCATGCATGTTCATCAGGGTGCGAACACTTTTTACCTTCTGTCCGAACATTTTTTCCATCTCGCGCTTGATCGAGATCTTTGTTGCCTGACGGTTAACGAGGAACTGGAGTTTGCTCTGGTTCTCTA
>JBAXDE010000156.1:0-5370 GCA_037141115.1 Methanomicrobiales archaeon
CGGCACTGGTCTCTACTGCTCTGAGTGAGAGCGATATTGTATTTGGCGGGGAAGGAGCGCTGCAACGTACTCTTGAATCTGTGGCAGAGCGCGATATCGATGCGATCTTTGTCCTCTCTACCTGCATAGTTGACACTATCGGTGACGATGTGGCGGCTGTCTGTAGCAGGGATTATGGGGTGCCGGTGATTATTGTCCCGACCTCAGGTTTTCTCGGCGGCACCTTCCAGAACGGGGTGGTAAATGCCCTCTGTGCGATTGCCGGGACTGCTGCACCCTGTCCGGTGAACAACAGTGTGAATATCATTGGCGAGAAAAACCTCGAATACGAGATTGAGGAGAATTATGCAGAAGTCGTCCGTCTCTTAGGGATGCTCGGCATTCCGGTCAACCTCCGGTTTGTGCATGATATCGGGTTCGATGAGATCCGGACGCTGGGCGCGGCCCGGCTCAATATCCTCCGGGAACCGGCGCTTATCCCCGTGGGGACATACTTACAGCAACGTTTTGGCACTCCTCTTATTTCGACCTTTCCGCTCGGGCTCTCCGGTACCCTGTCGTTTGTGGAGTCTGTTGCCGGAGTCTTTGGCATAGACTGTAGTCATACTGTGGAGAAAGAACGCCTTTTCCAGAAAGATACCCTTTCCGGGTTTTCTGATCTTAGCGGGATGACTGCTTCATTGGATCCGTCTGTGAGTGATCCGGATGGTCTGTCTTCTTCCTCTGAAGTGGCAGATGCACTGCATATCCGGATGGTGACTCCCGGTGCGGGATCTGTTTCGCTGGGTCCCGGTACACCGGTAGGGACGAGCGGTGTGCGTCGGATGCTTCATCGCTGGAGGCGTCAGCTGCATGCCTGAATGCACCAATCCTCTCTGGCCCTGTGCAATGACCGGGGCTGCAGCCTGCCTGGCCGGATTCGAGGGAATGACGGTGGTAATTCATGGTTCCAGTGGTTGTTACTACTATCCAACAACCCTCCTTCATGCCCCCCTGCATGGCACGTTCATTCTCGAGCATGAGATCATCTTTGGCTCCGAGGACCGGCTCAACGAAGTGATCGGTGGTTTGTCCGGCCAGGGCAAACGTATAGCAGTCATCACCACCTGTGTTCCGGCAATTCTGGGCGAAGATATCCAGTCGATGCTCGAAAAGCACGATGTGATCCTTGTCGACAGCCCGGGATTTTCCGGCGATGTGGAAGCGGGGTACAAAAATGCCCTCTCACTACTCGAACCCCGGGTTGATCCGGATGTGATGGGAGTGAACATTGATGGAATCTGCCTGTTCGATCCATTCCACACTGGCAATTTGCAGGAGATCCGGCGATTACTGGGTATGGCCGGTATCCCGGCAGGGACCGTATTTTCGCATGATCGTCTCGAAAAGGTACAGCATGCATCACCCTATACGATCGGAACCAACGAGGATTTCGGGAGCGGCATAGGCCGGTATTGTGGGGGGATGCTCGGTTTCCCGGCGATAAAGGCCAGCTTCAAAAGACTCGGAGATGTGTTTGTGGATGCAGATGTTGACCGGGTCTTCCTGGAGCTTGAAGAACAGGAGGAGCGGATAGTCAGGGCATGTGACAAGTACCTGCTCCGGTTCGATCCCCCCTCTGTTGCAATCTTTGCCGGTTTTTCCTATGCTCTGCATGTTGCCGGGACCCTCGAACGGTACCTGGACGCGGATATACGGTGTATTGGATCGCGCAATGCTCCGGGCGAATCAAAGTATCCGGTCAAACAGGTTACCGGTCTTGATGGGGTAAGATCCCTTATCGGACAGCATAATCCAGATCTGGTAATGGGGTCATCCTTTGAGCGTTCAGTTGGTGAAACCAGGGCTTTTACCGGGATCACTCCTCCGTTGCGGGGAATGGTCCGGCTTGCACCTTCCCCCATCGCGGGAATAAACGGCACCCTCTCTCTCATGGAACAAGTACTCAACACCTGCATGGACAAAAAGCCGTCCCGACCCTGATCCTGATCGCAAGAGTAACTTCATTATTCCTGATTCACCTGCCTGGGAATCCTGTCATTTTCCTGAAAATGTGATCTTATATTCACTTTCACCCTGCGCACGGTCACGGGTTATATAGCCGGCATTGCGATGCAATACTACGACAGAAAGGTGGTCGGGTATGATGGAAAAAGCAGGATATCTCCAGCGGACCGGGTACAGCGCAATTGATAACGAAGGGAATGTTCATGCCGTAATTGAACTCCATATCCTTGGAGACCGGTATGCAATACGGCGTTCGGATCTTTCAAAAGCAGTCTCCGGTCACGTTTTTGTGCAGCTCGAGGAGCTTACCCACCAGTGGCAGTATTACCTTGGAGCGGTAAAGGGGCTGGCACAGGTCTCGGTTTCCGGAAAAGCCCTGAACATTGAGTTGTTCGAAGCCGGGAATTTTACGGTCTCC
Organism: Methanomicrobiales archaeon; assembly: GCA_037141115.1. Classification (GTDB taxonomy): domain Archaea; phylum Halobacteriota; class Methanomicrobia; order Methanomicrobiales; family Methanospirillaceae; genus Methanoregula. Next base: position 2,426 of record JBAXDE010000156.1, read on the forward strand.
TTAAATTCACTCCGTGGCGTCATGTACGGGAAAGATCGCCTGGCAACCATTGTAAGGATTCCGGCGGCAGCAGCTATGAATGCGAGCAGGCGTGTTTACGGGCAGCAGCAGATCAGTGCTGCAGTTTAAGGCGGATTGTTATGACCGTTTGATATTCCCGTATTGATTTATGGAAAATCAGGTACACTAATTTCTTTTTAAAAAAAATCGTGCAGCATTAATAGTTCTGCAACCGATGATAATGAGTGGAGAAGAACGCTCCTCTTCTATCCGGGAATTCCGACGGGAACCGGCACAGGGAAACAGTGGTTATGATGATGGATACCACAGAAAAAATGTACCGGGATCTGGTGGAATGCCAGCAGGATCTGATTGTCAGGTTTAACCCGGAAGGCCGCCTCCTCTTTGTGAATTCCGCGTACTGCGAAGCGGTAGGAAAATCCCGGGAGGCACTGGCCGGCAGTGTGTTTATGCCAGTTACCAGTGAGCGGTATGCCGATATTATCGCAACCCGGATGACAACACTCTTCCGTCCTCCGTTTGCCTGCACCGTGGAACAGTGGATCCAGACTCCAAAAGGAATGCGATGCTTCAGCTGGTCGGCAAAGTCTGTACTGAATGGTTCTGGTGCGGTCGAATCGATCGTGGCTACCGGTCATGATATCACCCGGATCAAGACGGAGCAGAGGGAAATAAAAAAGAGAGATGAGGAACTGATGCTTGCGATCGAGAGCGGGAACCAGATGTGTTACACCCACACGCCTGATCATACGATGATGTTTGTGAGCCCGCGATTGCGTGCACTCCTCGGATGCCGCCCCACGGAAGGGAAACGTACCTGGACGGATTACCTTACCGATAACCCGATAAATGGTGCGGGCCTCGAACGGACGATCAGGGCGATCGCATCCGGAAGACGTGGACCCCCTTACCGGCTGGAAATGAGCTCGCTGGACGGGCGTATCATTCTTCTTGAAGTCAGTGAGATTCCGCTGGTGAAGAATGGAAAGACCGTCTCAATTGCAGGTTCTGTCATTGACATGACAGAAAAAGCACTGGTTGAGGAGGGGCTTGCCGAAGCCGAGGCTCTCATTCCTGACCTTGTACCTGCAAAAAGACCGGTCAACGGCCAACCGGTTTACCCGGTTTCCCGCCCGAAAAAACCGGTTGGTTTTTTCCAGTCCCTGTTTTTTAGGAAAACCGGAAAAGGCAGAGAATGAGGATCTTTCTGGATATTTCCGGAAACAGAAATAACCTATTCGGGTAATGATGAAAAAAAGGGAGTCTTTCCTCCCTTCCTTTGTCTTACGGAGAAAGAGGATAGGAGATCTTCTTACCCGGGAGTGCAGGTACCTGCCATTAAAAAGGATTACTGGTTTTACGATTTTTAAGTCGAAGGTCATTTCCTTATAGGTCGGTGACCCGTCTTTGAAAGGATAATTACCGATTGTTGTTCCATTCACGACTTTCAGGTACCCATTTCCCTATCGATCAACGTGTCAACCCCGAGATCCCCGGTTTGTATCCGGGCACCCCCATAAGGGTGAAGGACATGGTCTCCCTTTTTATCCAGAGTCAGGATCACCCATCTCCGGAAGTATCAGATATCCTTCAGCTTCATTTCCTATCGCCTCGTACATACCCGCCTTATAGAAATAACCTACAAGGGCTGATGTAAGGGCATCGAGCTGGTCATGGGTAACGGGATTTCGGTCGGAATGAGGGATAATTCCCAAACCCATCAGGTCCGTCTCAAGGAGCCGGAGATTGATCTTCTTTCTCGGGAACGCTAAAATATCCTGTGTCCCTCCGGGATAACTCTCGATCACCGTATAACCGGCCCCCCGAAATCTCCGGGCCAGCTCCATCCCCCGCAAGGTGAGGTTCTGCATGCTTTTGATAAGGGTGGGATAGACCCGGATCCCCCGCTTGCGGAGGATCCTCTCGCTCTCCCGCATGATACCGTATTTCCGGCAGTCGCAGGTGTCATGAACACAGCATCTTCCTGCAGGCAGGCCAAGCGATGAGTCAATAGAAATGAGTCCGCCCCCGCTCTTTTCCACAAGATGCATGATATCTTCATCTGATGAGGCAAGTGACAGGTACGCATCCCTGCCGCGAAGGACACAGATTCCGGAGGGGCGCCGTTCCGAACCGGTGAGATCGATCCCGATACAGAACGGCTGTTCATTACGGGAGTTGATCCGTCTTAACAGGGTATCGAGAGTGCACTTGTGTCTCCTGTGCTCTGAAGTCTCATTTTTTCCGGTATCTGTTGTATCGTTATGAGAAATTATGATCCTCCCCTTCTCCTGTGGTGTATCTTGTGGTGTTGTGCTGCTTGTAAATTATTGCAGGACTGCTCTGAATTTCAACAAAGGCAAATACCTGTCAGTAACGATTTTAGTTTATTGTGTTTCCTGCTCCAACCGTTTTAATGAGGGTCTTTGGATGAGTTCCCGGTGGAGCTCAACAAAAACTCATTCCGGTTGTACTCTCAGCGATCTTCTCTGGCATTTGTTCTTCATCTGGAGCTCCCAAGTATCCTTTGTCCCTGCAGGTTTCATGATTTTTTATGGGGGTTCGTTCCACGTTTTTCAGACATTTTTTCAGACGTCCTTTGCTTCCGTTCATTTTGGGTTTCAGAAACCCTGTACAAGGGATTAAATTTCTTAAAACCCCTTCCTTTAGATACGTCTATGACTGAAGAGAAGGAAGCAGTTGAGGATATGCACCTCACCAAAGGCAGGTTGGAAGCGCTTTCGGATGGTATCTTTGCGTTCGCCATGACGCTTCTGGTCATCGGGCTGAACCTGCCGGATAAATCTACTCTTGTGCAGTCGAACGAATTTGCACTGCATTTTATCCTTGGCATCTCTTCTGATTTCTTGGTAGTGACCTACCCTACAACTGAATATGGTGTGACAAAAATTCTTCCCATGTCC
>JBAXDE010000157.1:0-5340 GCA_037141115.1 Methanomicrobiales archaeon
TCGCGAAGATTCTACACTAAAAAAGGATTCCAAGGCATGATATAGATAGTTACTATGTTTTTTCTATTAACGTGGGCTTGAGCAACCCGGACCGTAAAGCCGGCTTCTCCCGCCTCCGATCTTTTCAACCTGAATTTGAACTGGTATCCTTTCCTTTAATGCGGAAACATGAGAAATCATCCCGATGATCTTCCCTTCCCGCTGGAATGATGAGAGCGTCTTAAGTGCAGTCTCAAGAGTATCTTCATCCAGTGACCCGAATCCTTCATCGAGAAACAGAGAATCGATCCTGACATTGTGACTTGCCATACCGGAAAGTCCAAGAGCAAGAGCCAGACTCACAAGGAACCTCTCCCCCCCGGACAAGTTTTTTGTCGAACGGATTTCTCCGGCTTGGTAATTGTCTATGATATCCAGATCGAGCGGTGTTTCTCTATTTTGAACGAGGAGGTAACGATATTCGCTCATCGCCCGAAGATGTCGGTTGGCCTGCACCACAAGAGTCTCAAATGTCAATCCTTGTGCAAATACTTTGAACTTTTTACCATTAGCAGAGCCGATAAGTTCATCAAGTTTCTGCCATTTTACGAATTCCTTTTTCTGTTTGGTAATCTCTTCCGTGAGAGCCTTTTGTTTTTCTACCTGTTCTTCATATTGTTCGAGCTGTAACAGAATCCTTCCTATATCTGTGCGAAGTCTATCCATACGGGCCTTATCACTCACAATGGCAATCGCGAGGTCTTCGCGTTTTTCCTGTGTAAGAGACCTTTCCCATTCTGCCGCCAGTTTAACCGTTCGCTCTTTGAGACCAACGGCAATTTCAGTCTCCTTACGTACGATGTCATTTTCGAGTTTTTCCAGTCCTGTGAGCAAATCTGATGACAACCTGGCGGAAAGGAACGATTCTTCGTTAGAGAAACCGGCTACGGTAAGGGCATTTGAAAATTGTAACTCTTTTTCCGCGAGCAAAGAAAGACGTGCAAAAATTTTTGCAGCGAGGGTTTTGATTTGTTCCTCGCATGTATTTTTCTGTTTATCGGCGAGATTTTTTGTGTCAGCCGCAGTAGCCAATTCCTCTTCCGCTGCTTCCGCACGCCGGGTAACCCGTACTTCTTCGGCTGCGGGATCTTTCTCACTATAGATTTTCAGACGTTCTGCCGAATATTTCTTGAATTCCTCATTAATCCCGGTAAGTTTTTCCGAGATTTTACTGAGGTTCGTTTCTGCCACCAACAGAAGTGACCGGTTCTTTTCTAATTCGCCTTCACATTGCTGTAACAAACTTTGCAGATCCTGCCTGCGAGTAATATTTTCTGCGTACTTGTTACGGCGTTCCGTCAGTTCAGCAAGAACCTGATCAGCCCTCAGGCCGGCACTAAATACGATGATATCGTATTCCTGTATAGATTCAAGGAGCGCAGCATTCTGATGCTTATATTCCGCATCTGTTGCAGCAATTTCTTTTATAATACGTTCCCTTTCACGGGCTTTTTCGTCACGGAAGGAGAGCAACTTCTCATGGTCTCTCTGGATCTCCGCGAGAGCATCCTTATCCCTGCTGACCTGACTTTCACCACTCTGAATCTCCCTCTCTTTTTCTTCAGCACGGGTCAGTATTTCCCGGGTTTTTTCAATATTCTTAGTAGATTCATCCAACGCTGCAGTGATTGTAGGTTTCGGGTTATTCTCGACCGAAAGACCAAGATCGAGGCACCTGCTCTCCAAGTCTGATGTCGCCTTTTTGACCTTCAGCACAAGATCCTGAAGAGTAGAGTTGCTAGTCCGTATTTCTGCTTCGATTCCGGCGAGTCTAGCTTCAATCAGTCGGACATTTTTCTGAAGTTCTTCTTCATCTTTTTTATACTCGTCGTGTTCTATCTGTGCGCCATCGGTTACCGGTTCAATCCCAGTGCACAACGGGTGATCGGTCGAACCGCAGAGCGGACAAGGAGTCCCATCGTGAAGAATCTTCCGTGCATCCTCATAGCTTTTAATTTGGGTGAGATATAACAGATTTTTTTCTGAAACTTTCACAAGTTGAGCTGCCTTTTCCACTTCTTTTTTCAGGGACCTGTATCTCTGCTGCCCAATTACCTGTTCCGCACTGGCAGTATCAATGATTTTCCTATGTTTCTCCCGTTCGGCTGTGTCTTCTTCAATGCGAAATAATAGATCCAGAAGCGATTGGATTCGGTTCCGGCGATCGTTTTCCTTGTCAGAAAGTGCCCTCAATTCCGCAATGTCCCGGTTCCCGGTTACATTGGCAAACTCCGTTTTTGCCCGGCTTACATCAGCAATAACATCCAGTACTTTTTTTGCTACTTTATCATGTTCCGTTTTTCTTCGTAAGACAACCTGTTCAGCATCGGCAAGAATATTCTGGACCTCGTGCAGTTCTATTCTCTTCTTTTCAGTCGTCTCTTCGGTACCATGTATCTGTCTGATGGCGGATTCAATGCCAGATAGAGACTCAATCAGTTTCTGGTCACGGGCGTGCGTTTCCAGATACACTTTGGCTATGGAAAGGTTGGGGCGGATATCTTTCAACTGGGATTCTGATGACTGAATGGCCAGCCTATATTTCCCTATCTCTTCCTCGGACCGGTATTTTTCTCCCTCGCGTTCATCTCGTTTCGCTCCGAACTCCCGGATTTGAGTGTCGAGATCGCGGACGCGCCTTATCAGCTCATCTTCTTTTCGTTTCTCATCAATTGCAACTGTCCGTTGTTCTTGGGCAGACGAAAAAGCACTTATTGCATTTGTGTACGCAATACAAAATCCGTCAAGGTTAACCTCATGTGTCTTCTTTTCAAGAAATTCCCTATCTTGGAGATCGCGTAGTCCTGAAAGCCCGGAATAGATCCCTTCAAGGTCACGGGCTTTCCGGGCAAGATGAAGGGCATCGAGGTCTTTTCTTGAGGCCTCTTTTTGTATTGATAGCGCAAGTTGTTGTCGCTGCAAATCCGATATTTCCGATTCAAGTGTTCTTATTAAATCCAGCCACGCAATTGATTCCTCAAGACCTTTAGAGCGTGCGGAGATCATTAGTATCTCTTTGTCATGCTCCTGCTTCTCTCTCCGAAACGTCTCGGCCTGTTCCAGCGTCATCATTCCAATAGTTTCCACTCTTGAGATCAACTCATCAAGCTGTGCTTTTTCTCGTACAAACCGCTCGTGGACTTTTATCGAAATCTGGCCGTATATTTCTGTTCCGGTTATCTTTTCAAGAATCGTCCCACGGTCATCCGACTTTGCATCAAGAAATGTGGCAAAATCACCCTGTGCAAGCAGAATGGACCGGGTAAACTGCTGGTAATCAAGCCCCGTGACATCTACGACTTTTTGTTGTACATCAGCCTTTTTTATTTTAAGAGGAACTCCCGTTTTTGCATCAACAATCTCATGCCTCGATGGCCGTAACTCCCCATCCGGTTTTTTATGCGCCCGATTCTGATACCACATGCACCGGAAATGTCCTTTATCAGATACAAATTCCACTTCAGAAAAATATTCACCTGTTTGGCATGACATGATCTCGCCAGCATTACTCGATATTTTTCCCAACCGGGGGGTACAACCATATAATGCAAGGCAAATTGCATCAAGAATCGTGCTTTTCCCAGCTCCCGTCGGACCCGTTATTGCAAAGATGCCCGATGATATATACTCTGGATCGGTAAAATCGATCTTCCACTCACCGAAGAGGGAATTTAGATTTTTAAAACGAAGAGACAGAATTCGCATCTTATAATCCTCACTCAGTGAGTGCATCCTCTTCATTCATCTCATGAATGATCTCTGAAAATACATCCATCAGTTCCTTCCGTTCTTCTGTTGGAATATTCTTGGCATCCAGAATACGTTGGAATACATCCATCTCAGAAAGGTCTTCGAGAGATTCGCCTTCAACTTCAGAGTTGAATCCATTTTTTTCTGTATCCATGGGTCTTGTCCGAATGATCATGACATCGGTCCCATCCGTAAGCTCGCGAAGATGAGTTAGTACGGCTGAAGCAGAAAGCGTCCCGGAAAATATCACTTCAATCCAAACCGTATGGTCAAGTTTGATGAGAGCCCCAATCTCAATCTCAATGGTGCTGATATCACCTTTGAGAGTTCGGATATCCCAAAACTTAGGAACCGGTACAGAACGGATTACCGGAGCCCCAAGTCCAAAATCAACGATCACTACCTGTTTTTGCTGACCAGCGTCTCCAAATCCAAGGGCAATCGGCGATCCGCAGTATCGCATCGTATCGTTCCCGGAGATAATTTGGGGAGCATGGAGGTGTCCGAGCGCCAGGTAATCGATTCCCTCGCAAAGGTTCTCCGCCCGAATCCGTGCAAGGTTTCCAACATATAGTTCACGGACGCCGTCACCGTCAACAGTCTTCCCCCCCGATACAAATAGATGGCCCATTGCAACAATCGGAATATCTCCACCAAGTTCATCCCGCTTGGCTTTGGCAATGCCAACAACCTGTCGATAATGGTCCTGCACGCCATTCTCGAGTTTCCGTGTTTTATCCTCAATGCTTTCACCCGGTTCGGAAAGCCGTATGTCCCGGTCTCTGAGGTAAGGTACAGCACAGACAATAAGTGATGGCTGGCTGTGTTCATCACCGATTACAAGGATCTCGTTTTTTGGATTCTCCGGGATGGATCCAAAAACATGAATGTGTAAGTGTTTCAGGAGCTGCTGCGGTGCGTTGATCAGCGATGGAGAGTCATGATTGCCAGCAGTAATAATAACCTGAAGACCGGGTATCGCAGTGACCATGTTGAGAAATTGATAATAAAGTCCCAAGGCACGGTTACTAGGCGTGCTTGTGTCAAAGATGTCTCCGGCAACAAGAAGTACATTGATCTGTTCCTCTTGCATCAATCCAGCCAACCATTTTAAAAATGCCTCAAACTCATCATACCGTTTCTGCCCGTAAAGTGAGCAACCTAGATGCCAATCGGAAGAATGGAGAATTTTCATGGGGAAAACACATTTGCCGGCAGATATCTGCTACATTTTTTAATTGATCGTGACTAGTGAATTATTTATGCTTTTTATACCGGGATTAAAAATAGAAGAAAAGACACAAAAATCACTTGCAGTAGTAGAATATTGTATGAGGGATCTCTGGCATACCTGACCAATCGTTTTTGAAGAACACGGTCAAAGAATCAACCCGTTTGTGAAAGAATCTGGGGTTGCATCCGATATACGATTTCTGAAAATAAGATCCAGCGCTTCCCCCGGAAGTCCGTACTCAAAAGAGACGTCCCGATCCAAAGAATCCGGGTATCCTCTCGAAAAAGTGGGGGAAGGTATAAATCCGGTCACAAATA
>JBAXDE010000158.1:0-5335 GCA_037141115.1 Methanomicrobiales archaeon
TGCAACCTATCATAATTTATAGATTATAGGGCGAGCAAAGACCTAATCAAACTTGATTTATATGGAGTTACCCACTCAGAATAGCGAAGAGCCGATATTCTTCAGTTTTTTTGAAAGCACATTTTCAATGTCCCTGATGATCCCCGGGACCCTGCGGGTCATGGAGCATTCCTGTCGGGGATTGAATAAACTGACACGAATCGTGCACCTATGTTAGAAATAGATAACATTCGGGGTGATAGAAATGAAACCCAGAAATCTCTTCCGTATCATCATCGGAATACTAATGATCATCAGCGGTATTGCATCCATTATCCTTACCGCGGGCGAAGCCATTATCGGCACCATTCTGCTTGTCGGAGGGGTTGTTTTTCTTGCCGTGGGTATCACCCGGCACCGTAATGATGGCGATGGGCCGGAATCTGATGAACGATCGAAAAAGATTGGAGCATATGGTCTTTCTTACGCATGGTTGACCGGCCTGTTCTTTATTTTTTGCCTGCTATGGCTGGATTATCTGGGAGTACTAAGGCTGGGGACACAGGTTGCACTCACTCTGTCCATTGTTGTTCTCGCAGTATCGGCCCGACTGTACCAGATATACCTGTTCCGGAAAGGGGATGTGGAATAAGATATTTGGAGTGTGGCCTCGTGCAGACCCGAATCAAAGAATACCGTGCACGGTTATCCCTGACTCAGGATGATCTTGCTAAAAAAGTGGGTGTGCGGCGGGAGACGATAGTCTTTCTTGAACAGGGAAAATATAATCCGTCTCTCAAACTTGCCCATGATGTGGCTCGGACCCTCCATGCGACAATTGACAACCTGTTCATCTTTGAAGATGATGAACCGGGGACTGAGAGTAAAGCAACTCTCGTGGATTAGCCATTAACGGTTTATGAGGAGGCTGTTTCAGAGCTGGTGAAATCCATTGCGGATTCAGAGACGACAGGCTCCCGACAGAGATCCCCCAGGATATGTGTGGTTGCAAGCTTATCGAGTGGCTGGTTGTCATTGCCGCATTTGGGGGAATAAATACATGACGGACAGCCCTCATCACACCGGCAGTCCCGGACCAGTGCATGGCCTGTGGCAAACAGGTCGGGCAGGACCTCATAGGCTTTCTCTGCCAGCCCGATACCCCCTTCATATCCGTCATATACAAATATGACCGGTTCCCCGTTCTCACCATAGGCAGCGGATGATAATCCCCCGATATCCCAGCGATCGCACATCACGTGCAGGGGCATAAGGGCAATGAGGGCGTGCTCTGCACCATGGAGTCCACCGGCAAAATCCAGATTTCCTTTCAAAACATGCTGTTCCGTCTCCGGAGCGGGGATGAGCCAGAATGCTTTTGTCCTGAACGTGAGCGGCGGGAGACTGAGGGGCTCAACACCAAGAATGGTATCGCCGCGTTTGATCTTGTAGCCGGTATACTGTTCCGTCACTTCGACCACACCGAAGGCACATTTCACCCCATTCAGCACACGGGTTTCGAGGGTCTCGATGATCGCAAGATCCACTTCTTTCAGCGGCTGCGTATAGTAATCCACATCAGCTTCAGTTACGCGCACGGTATGAGTTTCCAGATCCATCTCTTTGACAAGGAACATCTCCCCCTGGTGGAGAAGAATCGCACCTTTATGCGCTTCACGATACGCCTGTGCCCGGTCCATGGTCTCCAGCATCCTGCCATGACACATGATCCGGAAGGTCTCTCCGGGAATTCCCCCAAGGCTTACCAGTTCAGCAGCTCTGCCCCGCCCGGAATATACCCACCCGCGGGCAGTCTTCCTGACAAGATCCGTGGATGCAAGTTCCGGAAGCAATTGCGTAAATGATTCCCCGAAAAAGATGCGATCTTCGTCTTCACGCAGGGGAAGTTCTGCCGCGGCACAAAGGAGGTGTCCCGATACGATATAGGGATTTTCCGTATCGACAATTGCGTGTTCATGTGAGCGTGCGAAGAACTGTTCCGGATGGTTCATGAAGTACTGGTCGAGCGGATTTGCCTGCGCAACCAGGAGGGCAAGGGATACCTCTCCCTTTCTTCCGGCCCTGCCGGCCTGCTGCCGGGTGGACATCATGGTGCCCGGATAGCCGGAAATAATCACAGCATCAAGCGATCCGATATCAATACCCAGTTCAAGCGCGTTTGTCGACACCACTCCTTTCATAGTCCCATCCTTGAGACGTGTCTCGATTGCCCGTCGGTCCTCTGGCAGATAGCCGGCGCGGTACGTACAGATTGTATCTGCAAGCTGAGCACTCGAACGCCGTGCGTCCTCCCGCGCCCAGAGAGTCACGAGTTCCGCCATCTTCCGTGAACCGGTGAAGCACAGTGTCTGGAGATCATTTTTCACGCAGGATACCAGGAGGTCTTTTGTTTCCTGGTGAGTGGACCGTTCGCCTACACCATCGTAGAACGGGTTATAGAGTACGAAGTGTTTCCTGCCATGAGGCGATCCATTCCCGTCCACCAGTTCAAAGGTATGACCGGTAAGACGGCGGGAGAATTCCTCCGGATTTGCCAGTGTTGCTGTGGAGAGGATGAACTGCGGTCGTGAACCATAGTGAAGACAAATCCGTGACAAACGTCGGATCAACATCGCGATATGTGAACCAAATACCCCCCGGTAGCGATGTGCCTCATCGATGATAATATACCGGAGATTGGCAAACAGCGGGCGCCATTTCATATGCCAGGAGAGGACGTGATGCATCTCATGAGGATTGGAAATGATTATCCGCGAGTTCTCCCGTATCGCCGCTCGTTTCGACTGGGGAGTATCCCCATCATAGATAGCGGGTTTTGCCGAAATTCCGGTATACTGTGCCATCTGTTCAAGAGTTGTGAGCTGGTCGTTTGACAGCGCTTTTGTCGGGTAGAGGTACAATGCATGAGCATCCGGGTCGGTTTCAAGCGCGGAAAAAACCGGGATATTAAATGCTAATGTCTTACCGCTTGCCGTGGGTGTGGTGAGGATCACATTCTTTCCGGCCCGAGTAAGGTTGATGGCATCACACTGGTGCGTATAAAGCCGGATTCTATTCTGAACAAGGTAAGAGTCGATACTATCGGAAAGGGGATTATCAAGGGTACCATAATGGGGAGGATGTGGTTCAATAATTTCAGTATGAACGACACGGTTGTGATAAACCGGGTTGGTGGTGAGAAGCCGGATCACATCCTCAACAGCCATAAGATTCCCCCATTAGATGGAAGAACAGCAGGGCTAGTGAGATGATATCCTGCCGGTTATGCTCAACGATCGGTACAAGAGGACCGCAATTGCCCGTCCGCAGGTACGTTTCATAAAATTCCGGCACCATCTGGCCGGGAATATCATCCTCGCGGTGAATATGGAGGATTTCCCGCTCCAGTGCGGCGAGACGCATGGAGGGGAACTGGTTCCGCCAGTGCCTGCGACTGAAGTGAAGGACATCAAAATGCGGGACACGGGCTGGAATATCCATACCATAGTACCCGAGACGGTCATTGATATAGGGAAGATCGAACGCTTTGCCATTAAACGTCACGAGCGCTTTTCGTTCACCCGACAAGTGGCGGATTGTCTCACAGAGTGCTGCCTGTTCTTCAGCGATATCCCGGAGAAGGTACTGGTGAACATTCAGCACTCCGTTTTCCATCACGCCAATGCCAAAGAGAATGATCGGTCGGGAAAAGAGGCCCATGGTCTCGATATCAACAAAGACATAATCCTGAAGTTCATGCAAACCTGCCGCCCCCAGTACCAGTGGGTGTGACTTTGCATGCCGTTTGCCAACAAGATCCATGATATCCTGAGAATTCCCATGACACATGCAGTCAATAACCGGATGAACCAGCGATCGGTACTTAGGATGATCAGCGAGGTCATAGAGGGTTTCATAACCCCGTGTCCTGAGTCGTTTTTCCGTAGCAGGGCCAACTCCCCGCACGAGAGTTAAATCCCCGAGAATGGAGTTCCGGTAGTGATCGAGATTGAATGCCGGCGGGTGAAGGGGATGAGGGCATGTTAACGAAAAGCAGGTGCCGCATTCATTGGAAATTTCATTCCCGGAAAAAACTGCTTCGAATGGCCGGTCATTATAACTGGCAAGAAGATGATCGAGCTGCTGTCGTGCCTGATCATATTCTGATGAGAAGACAACACTGTTTGAAAAACCCGCCCCGAATACATTACCGTCACGGACAACTTCGTATTCCTTCAGCGTCTGCATGCGCTGGTGCCAGAGGGTGCTGATACGGGTAGATGCTTGTAGAGCAGACATTGTCAGGATTACATGCAGAAATGAACGTATAACCTTCCGGCCGTGCAGGGTGAAAGTGAAAGAAAATTATTGTTCGATAATGGTATGAGACGTTTAATGAGTTTGGGGACACAAACGTTCTGATAAAGGGCGATGCGAGGAATTATGGAATGAATGGAATTAAGGGATTTCTTATAGACCTTGATGGAGTTCTCTATGTGGGGGATCACCCTATAGAGGGTGCGCAGGCTGCCATAGAAAATCTCATGCGGAAAAACTACACCTTCCGTTTTGTTTCCAATACTACGCGAAAATGCCGGAAGACCATTGCCAGCAGGTTATCAGCCATGGGATTTGATATTCCGGTGGAATATATTTTCACTCCGCCCCTCGCTGCCATTGCTCATATGAAAAAAACAAGCCGGTCGAAATGTTATCTCCTTACAACCGGTGATGTATACCATGATTTCGAACCGGTTTGTGTACAGGATAGCAGTGCAAAGACAGATTATGTGATTGTTGGAGATGCGGGGGATACGATCACGTATGATCGTCTCAATACCGCATTCCGCCATATTTTGGACGGTGCGGAACTCATAGCCCTCGAAAAAGACCGGTACTGGATGGCACCGACCGGACTCTCCTTATCGGCCGGTCCCTTTGTTCAGGCACTTGAGTTTGCATCTGGCAAAGAGGCATTGATCATGGGGAAACCGTCGAAAGATTTCTTTGATCTTGCTCTTGGCGATATGGGTATGCAATCTGGTCAGGTCGCGATGATTGGTGATGATATTATCAACGATATTGGGGGTGCTCATCGTGCGGGTATGATGGGCATCCTGGTCAGAACAGGAAAATTCCGTGAAGATGCATTGAAGAATGCGAATATTAAACCCACGCATATTATCAATTCCATCGCTAAGCTGGATGAAATTCTTTAACAATCAATTCGTATACCATAAATCTGACCCGAATATATGATGAATCAAAAAACGGTTATTTTCATTGGTTTTTTCTTTTTCATAGGAGTTACGCAACCGCAAGATCAAACCGGAAGATCCATACATTTATAGAATAG
>JBAXDE010000159.1:0-5319 GCA_037141115.1 Methanomicrobiales archaeon
ATTTGATTCTTTTAAGTCCTTTTGTTCGTATGAACCTTTAATTCGGCAATACAAAAACTTTCTTATAAAATCTTCGAGGTTACAATAGAAAATATCCTTTTTTTTGCGGAGGATTTTTCATTTCGCCCTGAAAAATACTATAGAATAATTATCATGAAGATTGGGATTATTGGTGGGGGATTGACCGGGCTTGTTGCAGCTCATGCCTTGTCCGGTGATCATGAGATTGACCTTTATGAAAAAATGCCCTTCCTTGGGGGTTGTCTTTCATCCTATTCTATCAATGATTACTGGATAGAACGATATTACCATCATTGTTTTTCCACCGATACACATCTTTTTGCTCTTCTTGATAAACTGGGTCTTTCTGATAAACTCGAATGGAAAACCGGGACAACCGGTTATTATTCAAAGAACAAAATCTATCCCCTCAATACCCCTCTTGAGATTCTGCATTATCCCGAACTTTCCCTTATTGACAAGGGCCGACTTGCCTATCTTACTCTGACTGCAAAAAATGCCGATCTCAATGCATTGGATAGCATCCCGGCCGACAAATATATCCTCGAGCATCTCGGCAAGAATGTTTATACTTCATTTTTTGAACCGCTCCTGAAGAGTAAATTCGGGGAACGGAGAAAAGAGGTATCGGTAGCGTGGCTTATGAGTCGCATCGCAATACGCTCCGATCGGGGGGTTGCCGGGGAACATCTTGGCTATCTCAACGGTGGTTTTCACTCTATCATTGATGCTCTCGAGCAATCAATTGAAAGGAACGGCGGGAAAATCCGGAAACAACAACCGGTTTCATCAATAATATTTGAAAATGGCCACTGGACGATAAATGATAGTCGCTATGATGCGGTTATCTCAACGATCCCCCCGCAGGAACTGATAAAAGTGGGGGGTCCTACGATGCAACCGATACCCTACCAGGGTGCTGCATGCATGACCCTTGCCATGGATCGGGAAGTGACAAAGGGAATTTACTGGCTGAACCTGAAGGATTCTGCACCTTATGGTGCAGTTGTCACTCATACCAACTTCATTCCACAGGAACGTTATGGTGAGCATATTGTATATCTGGCATCTTACTTTTCCGGGACTGTTCCGGCGCAACTGGATCATCGGATGCTTGATGATTTCTGTATACGGTTCTCCGTTGCGCCCCAAGAGATCCATTGGCACAAAATGGCTGTAGATCCCCTTGCGGGTCCCATCTATACAACAGGCTACCGCTCACTGATCCCTGCATACGAACAAAAAGGGATTTATCTGGCAGGCATGTTTTCCCAGCCCAATTACCCTGAACGGAGTATGGAAGGATCAATCCGGGCCGGTCTGGATGTTGCAGCCTGTGTAAACTTGCGGAGTGCTCATGACAGAACCTGAAGTTACAGCAATTATTCCTGTGTACAATGACCGGAGTTCACTTGAGATTGCTATTCCGCGTTCGATTGAAGTACTTGGAACAATAACGGACCATTTTGAGATTATTGTTGCTGAAGATGGCAGTAATGATGGCAGTGCAGAATATGTTCAGGCCTATACTTCACGGGACAATCGGGTGCAGCTTCTTCACAGTGATATACGTCTTGGACGGGGAAAAGCACTTAACCGGGCAATATGCAACGCAAAAGGAGCGATTGTCTGTTATTATGATGTTGATCTCGCTTCTGACATGTGCCATCTTCCCGAGTTGATCGCGGCTATCCGTAACGGAGCAATAATCTCAACGGGATCACGACTGATGCCTGCCAGCGATATTATCCGTACGAATGGGCGGGAGATTGCAAGCCGGAGTTACAATTTCCTGGTCCGGCTTTTTCTTGGCAGCAGGGTTTTTGATCACCAATGCGGGTTCAAGGGGTTTAACAAATCTGACATTATTCCTCTGCTCTCTTCAATACAATCTGATCACTGGTTCTGGGACACGGAGATCCTTGTCAGAGCCCAGCGCAAAGGTTACCGGGTTGCTGAATTTCCAGTACGCTGGCGGGCCGGCAAGGGTACAACGGTAAAAGTAAAAGATATTTTTGAGATGGGGTCATCCATTCTGCGTCTCTGGTGGCAGATACATGTACAAAAAAATTAGTGCGATCATCGTTCCAACGCTCCTCGCCATCGGAATCATAGCCTTCATGCTCTACCGCGTATGGGGAGATCTGCTCGAAGCACTCCAGCACATGGTACCAGCATACCTTGTTGCCGGGGTTATCATCTGTCTTGCCGCATGGGGGTTGAGAGGCTGGCGGTACCAAACCATCCTCAAAAGTCTCAACTATAAGGTCAGTTTTACTGTGGCAACGGCATGTATTTTTGTCAGCCAGACGGTGAACCTTATTGTTCCAGCACGATTGGGCGATTTTGTTCGGGTGTTCATCCTGAAACATGAATACAACACCACCTACTCTGAAGGTGTGTCTTCACTTGTGGTGGAAAGGGTTTTCGATATTATTACCATCGCACTTCTTGGAGCCGTATCACTCCTTTTCGTTCTCAATGTGCGTTCAGAATTTTACATTATTATATTCGTACCGATTATAGCGTGTTTAGTTTTTTTTGTCTTTTTGCTGTTCATTGGAAAAATTTCCTCAAGAAACCGGTATATTCAGATAATTCTCACCATGCTTCACGAGATCAAAAAGGCTTCCCTTACCCTGAAATCAATTGTATGGCTAGGGGGTTCCTCGATTGTGATCTGGCTGCTTGACATTCTCGTTTGCTATGCCGTTGTTTTAATGTTCCAGCAGCAGGTCCCCTTTGCAATCGTAGTTCTTGCAGTGGTGATTGGAAACCTGGTAAAAGCAGTTCCACTCACTCCCGGAGGGATTGGCACGTATGAATTTGCTCTTGCTGCCACCTTCGGACTCGTAGGTATTGCACCAGCAATCGCAACGCTGATCGCGGTAATTGATCATTTGATAAAAAATCTCGTCACCCTAGTAGGGGGCATTATCTCAATCTATTACTTTGGCGACTGGGTTATTCCCAGCATAAAAAATGCATTTAATTCTAAATTCAGCGGAGATGATACCACTGGTCGTTGAACAGCAGATCTTTTCGGTTATCAGCTGGCTTTTTGTTCTTACTCTTATCCAGATCTCCCTTTACCCGTTGCTGAAGAAGACATTCAGCAGTTTTGCCTTTCCTGCTGCATTCTCTGCTTCGCTCCTGATTTTTACCATTATATCATGGTACTGTGGACTAAGTCACCTGCCGGTTCAACACGCCCTGTTGCCGTTTCTGGCTCTGTTTGTGTATCATATCTGGCACCGGGATTATGTATTCAATGACTTGAAAAAAGAGTGGCGCTGGGAATTCCTGTTTCTTATCTGCTTTTTGTTGATGCTTGATGTGCGTTTTGTCAATCCCACCATCTCTTATGCAGAGAAATTTATGGACCACGCATTTCTCGCATCCGTGATACGAGCCCCGGTTGTTCCACCACTCGATCCCTGGTTTGCCGGGGGTACATTGAATGTTTATTATTATCTCGGGTACTGGATGTTCGGGTGCCTTGCGATTGTCAGCGGTGTCCCATCAAACATTGCCTTCAATCTCGCACTCCCTACGGTATTTGGCATTGCAGCGGTGAACGTTTACGCGATTGGAACTCTCGTGCTTAACCGGTTCCGCTGGCTCCCGCTGGTGATCTTTTTCTTACCTAATCCGTCTTTCGTTTACCAGTTAGTGCAGGGAAAAGCAATGAATATCGTCCTGTGGGATAGTACGCGGACGATAACCAATACCATCAACGAGTATCCTCTCTTCTCATTCATCTGGGGGGATGTTCATGCCCATGTTGTTTCTATTTTCAACCAGGTTTTTCTTATCTTCCTGCTCCTGTTTGCCTACCAGCGATGGGAGTCGCTTGAATCCCGGGGAAAATGGCTTCTCTGCATACTTGCCGCAATCAGCCTGGGATCTATGCCCTTGTTCAATACCTGGGATGTGCTGATCTATGCCCCGATCACGATTGTATTTGGGGCGTTGATTATCTGGCGATGCAGGAAAGACGGGTTCCCGAGCGTCTCATGGGCATTGCTTGTTATCGTGCCTCCGGCAGCTATCCTCTGTTACCTGCCATTTTACCTGCAATTACAGACCCACACTGGCGGAATATCTATCGTGCAGATTCCTTCGAACCCGTTCGAATTTCTGCTGGTTAATGGTTGGTTCATTGCATTATTTTTTGTATTTATTATCCCGGATATTGCAAAGCGTCCGTACCTGCTGTTGGTTGCTGTGCCTTTTGCACTCTTTGGCTATACAGCAGCAGCGATTGCAGTGATTCCGGCTATCTACCTAATTGTACGATTTGTACAAAATAATGAGATTGACAGCCCTGCGTTGCTTGCAATTCTGGGTCTCTTTATTTTAATCTTCTGCGAATTGTTTTACCTCAAGGATAATATGGGCGACACCTATTTCCGGATGAACACGATCTTCAAATGCTACCTGCCCGCATGGATACTTCTCGGTATTGCAGCGTTTGCCATGGCAGGGAGATGGCTGGAGAGTTGGGGAAAAATTCCCGTTCTGCCGACCCGACAATCGGCAGTAGTTGTCATCACAATTATCGGTATACTTTTTTTTGTGCCATTTTTTGTACCGTTTACGGTTAGTTATGGGACTAATACTCTTGATGGATTGGCTTACCTCAACGACGCGCATCCTTCTGATGCATCGGCGATTGTTTACCTGCGCACATTTATCGGTGACGAAATACTTGTTGAGGCCGAAGGCGGCGACTATACATATTATTCGCGGGTTTCATCCTTTACCGGTATTCCCAGTATTATTGGCATGCCTTTTCATGAGTTCATGTGGCGAGGTGATGATACCGGGTGGTTCAGTTCGCGGAACAATGACATCAGGGCGATCTACGAGCAGCCCGACATGACAATACCCTTAATGAAAAAATACCGCGCAACTCTTCTCTATGTGGGAGTAGCGGAGCGCGAGCGCTACAAAGTAAATATCTCAAATACCGGCCTCGAAATGGTGTATTCTTCAGCGGGAACTGATATTTACCGTCTTTCCGGGTAAATGCTGCAATTATCCTTTTAAATAAAAAGCCGGTACGCGAAAGACTGTAGACTCCTCAGGCACAAACCTTTATTTCAGTTCTTGTCGTAATAATATGACTACATCATGGCATCATTGCTGACTGATGAGTAATGAAGGAGACGCTACTCCTGAATGAGGTGAGTTTATGTCAAAAGGCTACGTTAAAACAATAGCTCCAGAAGAGCTTCAGAACAAGGCTCTTGAAGCCCTTGAAGTTGCGCGAGACACCGGTAAGATCAAGAAAGG
>JBAXDE010000160.1:0-5314 GCA_037141115.1 Methanomicrobiales archaeon
AAACAAGGGGTTCTGAAAAGAATCGCCGGCCCTGTCGTGACGGCAGTCAACCTTGACGCCCACATGTACGATGTGGTGAAGGTCGGCAAAGAACAGCTGATGGGAGAGGTCATCAAGATCCAGGGCAATAGTGTCATCATCCAGGTGTACGAGGATACTTCGGGTATCCGCCCCGGTGAACCGGTGACGAACACCGGGCTCTCCCTTGCAGTTGAACTCGGTCCCGGCCTGCTGACCAGTATCTACGATGGTATCCAGCGTCCTCTGGAAGTTCTCGTTGATAAGATGGGTAACTTCATCCAGCGTGGTGTAACAGCACCCGGGCTCTCCCATGAGAAGAAATGGACCTTCAAGCCGCTCGTAAAGACCGGCGATAAGGTCGAGCCGGGCGCAATTCTTGGAGAAGTCCAGGAAACCAACATCGTCCACAAGGTCATGCTGCCCCCGAACGTAAAAGCGGGAGTAGTCAAGACGATCAAGAGCGGAGACTACACGATCGACGAGATCATCTGTGTTCTCGAAGATTGTCGTGAATATCCGATGATCCAGCGCTGGCCGGTTCGTGTCCCCCGTCCCGTGAAGGAGAAGATGAACCCGACGATTCCGTTGATCACCGGTCAGCGTATTCTCGATGGTCTCTTTCCCATTGCAAAAGGCGGCACCGCAGCAATTCCCGGTCCATTCGGGAGCGGCAAGACCGTTACCCAGCAGCAGCTGGCCAAGTGGTCAGATGCTGAGATCGTGGTCTACATCGGCTGCGGAGAACGCGGCAACGAGATGACGGAAGTTCTTACGGAATTCCCGCACCTCGAAGACCCGAAGAGTGGCAAGCCCCTCATGGAACGGACTGTGCTCATTGCAAACACGTCCAACATGCCAGTGGCAGCCCGTGAAGCATCGGTGTACACCGGTATCACCATAGCAGAATACTTCCGTGACATGGGCTACGACGTCTCCCTGATGGCAGACTCGACCTCCCGGTGGGCAGAAGCAATGCGTGAGATCTCCTCGCGTCTCGAAGAGATGCCCGGTGAAGAAGGATACCCGGCATACCTTGCAGCCCGGCTCTCGGAGTTCTACGAGCGTGCAGGTCTTGTCAAGACTCTCTGCGGTGCCCGTGGCTCCGTCTCGGTTATCGGTGCAGTGTCCCCGCCCGGTGGAGATTTCTCAGAACCGGTCACCCAGAACACCCTGCGTATCGTCAAGGTTTTCTGGGCACTGGACGCAAAGCTCTCCCAGCGCAGGCACTTCCCGGCCATCAACTGGCTGAACTCATACTCCCTGTATCTCGAAGCCCTCCACGACTACTATGACAAGGAAGTCTCTCCCGAATGGAACACCCTCCGGTCATGGGCCATGGAAGTCCTCCAGAAAGAGGCAGAACTTCAGGAGATTGTGCAGCTCGTCGGTTCCGATGCCCTGCCCGAATCAGAACAGGTGACGATTGAAGTCGCCCGTATGATACGTGAGATCTTCCTCCAGCAGAATGCATACGACGCAGTTGACACATTCTGTGACATGAAGAAACAGTACGCCATGATGAAGGCTATCAAGACGTTCGCTGAACTGTCATACTCAGCCCAGTTAGCCGGTGTCAGCCCAGCCCAGATCAATGCGGTCAAGGCCAAGAACGAGCTGGCCCAGATCAAGTTCATCAAGGACTACGTACCTGAACTAGCGAAGATTATGAAACAGATGGACGATGAGTTCAACATACTGAGGTCGGCAGCATGAAGGAATACAGGACGATAAGTAAGATTGCCGGGCCGCTTGTCTTTGTCGAAAAGACCGAGCCGATTGCCTACGGCGAACTCGTTAATATAATTCTTGCCGATGGCACAACCAAGCGTGGCCAGGTACTTGACACCAGTGACGAACTCGTCGTTGTCCAGATCTTCGAGACAACTGCCGGTATCGGAAGAGACAGCGGTGTCCGGTTCACGGGCGAGACCATCAAGATGCCCGTGGGCAGGGATATGCTCGGACGTATCCTGTCCGGTGGCGGTAAGCCGATCGATGGCGGCCCCGACATTGTCCCGGAAAAACGCCTGGACATCAACGGTGCTGCTATCAACCCGTATGCCCGGGGCATGCCGGCGGATTTCATCCAGACCGGTATCTCCACGATCGATGGGACCAACACACTTGTCCGTGGCCAGAAACTCCCGATCTTCTCTGGTGCCGGTCTTCCGCACAACAAACTTGCGCTGCAGATTGCCCGCCAGGCAAAGGTGCCCGGTTCAACCGAGAACTTCGCGGTAGTCTTTGCTGCGATGGGTATCACCAAGGAAGAAGCGAACTACTTCATGCAGGACTTCGAGCGCACCGGTGCGCTGGAACGAGCGGTAGTCTTCCTCAACCTTGCGGATGACCCGGCTGTAGAGCGTATCATTACCCCGCGGCTGGCCCTCACCACTGCTGAATACCTTGCTTTCGAGCTCGGTATGCACGTGCTTGTTATCCTGACGGATATGACCAACTATTGTGAAGCGCTCCGTCAGATCGGTGCAGCCCGTGAAGAAGTGCCCGGTCGCCGTGGCTACCCGGGATACATGTACACGGATCTTGCCAACCTCTACGAGCGTGCCGGTATGATCAAGGGCCAGAAGGGCTCTGTTACCCAGATCCCGATCTTAACCATGCCCGGTGATGATATCACCCACCCGATCGCTGACCTTACCGGTTACATTACCGAAGGTCAGATCGTGGTCAACCGTGATCTTCACCGCAAAGGTATCTACCCCCCTATTAACGTACTTCCGTCACTCTCCCGTCTGATGAATCTCGGTATCGGGAAAGGAAAAACCCGTGATGACCACAAGAAGGTCTCCGATCAGATGTACGCAGGGTATGCAGAAGGTAACGACCTCCGTGGGCTCGTTGCTATCGTTGGTAAGGATGCACTTTCCGAGCGTGACCGGCTGCTCCTTGAGTTTGCCGATCTCTTCGAGAACAAGTTTGTCCGGCAGGGATATGACGAGGACCGGACGATTGATGATACCTTGAATCTCGCCTGGGAATTGCTCTCGACCTTACCGGTAGAACAGTTGTCCCGTATCGACCGCGATACCATCAACAAGTACCACCCGAAATTCCGCACTGGTGCAAAGAAGGAGTAGAAAGTCCATGGCCCTGCGCGATATCAAGCCAACCCGTTCCGAACTGATCAATTTAAAGCGGAAGATCCAGCTCTCGGAGCGTGGCTATAAGATCCTCAAAATGAAGCGCGATGGACTGATCCTTGAATTTTTCAAGATCCTGGCAAATGCCAAAGACACTCGGGGCGACCTCCTCCGAAAGTATGCAAAAGCAGTTGAGATGATGGCGGTGGCCAACACCGTCGAAGGTGCAATCGGTGTGAAATCCGCTGCATTTTCCGTTAAGGAAGTACCCCAGATCACCTTAAAAAGCAAGAATATCATGGGTGTAGTTGTTCCGCAGATCGAATCATCGAAGGTGAGAAAGAGCCTTGTTGACCGTGGATATGGTGTGCTTGGCACATCAACGGTCATCGACGAGACGGCATCTGCTTTTGAGGAACTGGTTGAATCCATCATCGAGAGTGCCGAGATCGAGACTACGATGAAGCGCCTGCTCGATGAGATCGAGAAGACCAAACGCCGTGTCAATGCACTGGAGTTCAAGGTCATTCCTGAACTCACCGCAGCACGGGACTTCATCAAGATGCGTCTTGATGAGATGGAAAGAGAAGAACTATTCCGGATGAAAAAGATTAAGTCCCGGAATACTGCATAAAACTGCGAGCGTGGCAAAATGTCGATCGGAACCATCAGGGATCTGGGATGTGACGGAAAAACTGTCCTCCTCCGGCTCGATCTCAATTCCCCTATCGACCCCACAACCAATCTTATTTTAGATGATAAGCGTTTCCGGGAACATCTTCCCACCATCCGCGCCCTTTCCGGCAGCCGTGTTGTGATCGTCACTCACCAGAGCCGGCCGGGAAAGAAAGATTTTACGCCCCTTGAAGCCCACGCGGAGAAGCTGCAAAATCTCCTCGGAAAACCGGTCACGTATGTGGACAGCATATTTGGGCGGCATGCCCGGGAATCCGTGCATGCAATGAAGATAGGCGAAGTGCTGATGCTGGAAAATGTCCGGTTCAATGCCGAAGAGAACCTGACCTTAAAACCCGAAGAGGCCAAAAAGACGCATCTGGTGAAAAAACTGGCTTCTATGGCGGATCTTTTCGTCAATGATGCGTTTGGGACTGCGCACCGTTCACAACCAACGGTTGTGGGCCTTCCCATGATCATGCGTTCTGCGGGAGGGCTTCTTATGGAAAAGGAAGTATCAACCCTTTCAAAAGTATTCTCCGGAGCCCCCCGCCCGGTCTGCATGGTGCTTGGCGGCACCAAGGTAGATGATTCCATTGACGTAGCCCGGCATGTATTGGATAATGGCATCGCCGATCAAGTCATCGTCATTGGTGTTGTAGCGAATGTTTTTTTGATAGCTGCAGGATACAATATCGGCAAACCCTCTACTCAGCTGATTGCCCAGCTCAAATATCAGCCGGAGATCGAAAAAGCGAAAGAGATCCTTGCCCGTTACCGTGACCGTGTCGTAATGCCTGAATCGGTTGCAGTCAGGCAGGATAATCATCGTGTTGAGTATGCAATAGACAAGATCCCGGATGATACGCCGGTATTAGATCTCGGCATGGATGCAGTTGCAACCCTTGTCCATGAGATCAAAAAGGCCGGAACCGTAGTATTCAACGGACCTGCCGGTGTCTTTGAAGATGCAGACTTTGCCACCGGGACCTTTGAGCTCTTACGGGCTGCCTCAAAAGTGGAATTCTCTGTCGTTGGTGGAGGACATACTGCGGTAGTGATCGAAAAACTCGGTATCGAGAAAGATTTCACTCATATCTCAACCGGGGGGGGGGCATGTATTGAGTTCCTGACCGGTAAGAAACTCCC
Source organism: Methanomicrobiales archaeon (assembly GCA_037141115.1). GTDB lineage: Archaea > Halobacteriota > Methanomicrobia > Methanomicrobiales > Methanospirillaceae > Methanoregula. The sequence goes on from JBAXDE010000160.1 coordinate 4,947, forward strand.
GGCAGTAGATGCCCTGGAGCAGTCAAAAAAGATTTTTGGGTAAGATCATTCTTTTTTTAACAGTGCATTGAGCATAAAGTCGGAGACCGGGTTATGATATCGTTTCCGTAGCACAGGCGCCGGGGCTGCTTGTTCCGGCTCGGGAACTCCAATAGCTGCTGCTTTGGGGGTAAGCTGGAGTAATGGCATGTCAATTTTCGACTGGCGTCCCCGCATGAGATTGAGCACGGCAAATGAGAAAACCAGTGCCGTAAACATGAAAAGGCTTATGGCAAAGAATGTGGTGATACCAAGGACAAGCATGATACGGTTATCCTGAACCCTAACTTTGCCAGTTTGATCCCAATAGATGCAGAAGGTGCAACCTC
>JBAXDE010000161.1:0-5298 GCA_037141115.1 Methanomicrobiales archaeon
GTGTATATATTTACTAAAATATCGATCTTTCCCTTAGTTTTGGAGGGGATACCAGGGTCTGACCAAAAAAAATTCCGGAAAAAAGAAAATTGTGCTCAGAAAAGTGCAATAAAAATGTTCAAAAAAATGATCCCAAATGCTGCTCAGGAACTCTCCAGCATACTCTTGATCATTGAGTTGGTGGCAGGATCGGAAAAAAACCGGAAGGCAATCTCTCCGGCTTCCGTAATCCGGTAGGTCTTCTCTTTCCGGTTGCCTTCGGGATTTCCCTCATCAATAAGTCCGGCATCGCGGAGGTTCCCCATAAACCCGGAGAAGGTTTGATGAGACAATTCTGCTGCCGGCTTCTCACCTTTCTTGTAGTGTATGACCGGCTTGGGGGGATCCCCGGGTTTTTCCTTCTTTGTCCGGGAGGGGGCATAGAACGGCCAGAGCTGCTGGTACAGGTACTGGCGGGGCACCCACACTGTCGGGATTGATGAAACGGTCGGGACGGCTGGGACCGCTCCTTTCGCAGCTCCCTTTGCGGCCCCCTTTTTCATATCCCTCCGGTTGAGGAGAATCGCGAGGATCATCTGGTGATTGGGATTGGCAAGCAGGGAACCGGTGGTGCGGTCCGGCAGCGGGACCCGGCGGGCGGTCTTTTCGTCAAATGAGGAAAAGACCTCCCCGCCAAGCCAGGGCGCAAACGCAAAGAGCGAAAGGCAGAGTTCTTTTGAGCCTCCGGAGAGATCGAAGGTGAAGCGGGCGTTTGGGTACTCCCGCCGGATTTTCGCAAGCGCTGACCGGACAGAGACATATGCTGGCGGAAAGATCACCACCCGGGTGAAGGGGATCGCGAGCGATGCGGAGATCTCCTGCACTGCGGTGACTGCATTCCGGACCGCGAGCCGGTGTTTATCCGTTGCCGGGTCGGGGGAACTCTCGTGGGCGGTGCTGTCGGTAAAGACGATCGTCCGGGTGATTGTCGGAAGTTCACGGAAGATGGCCGGATACGCGACCGGTATCTTCTCACCGGCGCTGATGATATGGACGTGCTCTGTCCTATCCATAGATCCATTCAGGCACGGCGGGTTAAATGGTTGTTTATCGGAGCGCCGGTGGGGAGGGCTGGTCACTTTCACCCCGCCCGGTCCGGAGCTTATATGCCCATTGTTCGAACTAGGTAAGTGGGAAGGACGAATACCCTTAACCGCGAGTCAGAATCAGGAACGGCTCGCAGTTCGCACCTCCCTACCTCTCAAAATATCTCTCAAAAAACCCAAAGATCCAAAAAAACTCTCAGTGGATCAAAAAACCCAATCAAACCAAACCCCCCCTCTCTTTTCTTTGAATTTTCCAGAAGTATTCACTCATCCAATGCGTCCAGTCACCCTGTCATACATAAATGACAGCAGTGTATGACATCAAAAAGAAACAGCGAATTGTTCATCGGGTTTTTGTAAAAAAATCTTGGAAATCTCTTGTAAAACCAAAAGGTTCTCGGGGAAACGAATTCCCCTTTTTGATAAGAGGGAACATTTTATAAATACAAATAAGATAATAAGTTATAAAGAGATTAAAGGGTGGTCAGGCATGGCAAAACCGATTGAACTGGGGCTTGTTCTCGAAGGCGAGGATGCACGGGACTTTCATAAATATATGGAAAACTCTTCACAGCATGACACTCCTGCTGGCCGGGAACTGGCTCGCAGGGCGGTATATCTGGCAGAGCGGACCAGATTATAAATGGATATCCTTTTTGAGGATCTCAATTTTGAAATTTTACACTCAGACAGGGATTTATCTTTTTTCAAATGCAATAACGAAGATCTGTATGAATTCGTGACTGAGGCTGCATTATCCAGCCAGCTCAAGCGGTTGTCAGTAACCCGCCTCACCATGTATGAGGATCAGGTTGTCGGTTTTTTCACATTGGTCAATGACTGTATTGAAGCAAGAGCCATTGACGAATCAGATGGAGATCCGGGCTACCCGTACACAAAATATCCCGCAATAAAAATTGCCCGACTCGCGACCCACGATGATTTCCGTAATCGTGATATCGGCACAAATATGTTACTAAAAATCCTCATCATCATGCGCCGTGTTTCCGAATACGTGGGATGCAGGATTATAACCGTCGATTCGAAACCGGAATCTGTTGGTTTTTATCAGAAATTCGGATTTAAGATTGCATCGAGACACTATGCTGATACTGTTCCTATGTACAAAGACTACCCCTTTGAAGAGTCGGATCTGATAAACCGCTCCTTATCACAATTCAAGGACTAATGTTTTTGTCAGTAATGGCGGAGAGGATTAAAGGAAGAACCTGATCCGGAAAGTAAGGGGCTATATCTGCTGGGAATGTATTATTTTTCTTCCAGCACCTCGGCGAGGGTCAGATATGCCGCCGCTTTCCTGAAATCTTCGGAGCATTGTACCGAAAGGCAACTATTCAGCCACCCACCCGGTTGCGCAGCCACTACTGGTGCATCCCGTCACCATATCATAATATATTTTTAGAACGTTTTTCTAATGTCTTCTATGGCTCTTCGTTCCCTGAATCTTCCCGGTGTAGGAACTAAATACGAATTCGAGACGGACAAGGGTGACACGGTCGCTATTTTTTTCACCAAGCCCGGCGGAATCCAGATGTACACGCTCCAGAAAGGCTGCAAGACCCCCAGCGCTGCCGAGATGACACCGGTTGAGGCACGGAGACTGGGAAATATCCTTACCGGAGCAATCATCGAAGCCGACCAGGAGAGCGTTGAGATCGCCTTCTCGGCCCTGGCCGATCTCCGCATCACCATCCATACCTTCTTTGTCACTGCCACGGTCATTGGAAAATCCATTGAAGATCTCCAGATCCGGGCAAAGACCGGCGCCACCGTCATCGCAGTCTGCCGGCACGACCGGAATATCATCAACCCGCCACCCACCTTTGTTTTTGAGAAAGGCGACGCGGCACTGGTCATCGGGGAAAGTGACCAGATCAAAAAGTTCGAAGCCGAAATTATGGTGAATTAATGGAAAGTCTCATCGTTGCGCTCTTTGTCTGCGTAGTACTTGCAATCATCACCAAGTACCTCTCAATCCCCGCCATCCCGTTCTACATCCTTGCAGGTGTCCTGCTGGGGAAGGCGGGCGGAGGATTGTTAACGAACAATGAAGTCAGCCAGTTCTTCTCCGAGATGGGGCTGATCTTCTTATTGTTCTTCATGGGCCTCGGTCTCAAGCCGGAACGGATCGCATCGAACCGGGCCGCAGTCCTGACCAGCGGGATCATCGATCTCAACATCAACATGATCATCGGTTTCGCCGCAGCGTACATGCTCGGATTCTCGTTCACGGAATCACTCATCATCGCGGCTGCCTTCTATATCTCCAGCACCGCAATGGCACTCACGTCATTGATCGAGAACCGGAAGCTGATGCTCCGGGAGTCCGATACCGTCATCTGGCTGATGGTCTTTGAAGATCTCATACTGATCATCTTCCTTGCAATCCTCTCTGCCGGTAACCAGAACCTGATCATCTTCTTTGTCAAGATAGCCGCAGTCCTCGGGGTCCTCTACGCACTCGCCCATTATGGCAAGGAATTCCTCATCTCCATTCTCGACCGGGATGACGAACTCCCCATCCTCTTTACGTTTGCTGCGGTCCTTACCACGGCATCCTTCTCCATGTATCTCGGTGTGCCCGAGACCATGATGGTGATTGCGCTGGGCGTTGCATTCGCGACAACAGATCCGGATGCGTTCGAGCAGCATGCCCGCCCGTTCAAAGACGTATTTTTAGTGGTCTTCTTCGTCTTCTTCGGAGTCACGGTCGATTTCTCCGGTGGGGCCAACTGGTTTGTGATCGGGGCTATCAGCATTCTTGCCATTGTGAGCAAGCTGATCTCCGGCCTGCTTACGGGAATATTCATACACGGTTCGGCCCTCTCGGGCCTTGAGATCTGGGCCAATACCATAGCAAGGGGAGAGTTCTCCATTGCCCTTGCGGTCATCTATGGATCGCCAATCGTGGGAACAACGATCGCAGCAATGGTCATCGTAACATCCATTGTCGGGTCGTTCATGGCAAAATACAGTGGCGGGTTGCGGCGTGGGATCGTCAGTCGCAACCGGCATAAGGCAATGCAGCGGCGGCCGCATTAAACCGTTCCGGAATCACGCGAACCATTGCTGTCTCGCCCATTGACCCGCATTAAAAATCCCCTTTTTTCCTGAAAGGATGAAAACAATGCAACCTGCCCACAGGTTAAAAAAAAATAAAATTAAAACAATTAAAAAAATCCTCTGATTATTTTTGGTCCTTCCCTGAAGGATCGCTGTCGGCATCATGCCCGCGTTTTGCAACGATCTCCTGCACCACCTTTCGCGAGCTGCAGAGTTCGCTGTCTGCATATTTTCCTATGCGTACGATCTCGGGTGTGAGATTACGGGCAGCAAGCTGCGACCGGAGTTTTTCTTCGTCAAAGAGCTGGTTGAACCCGATGGTGATAACAGCCGGGCCAATCTCTTCAATCGGGTGGAACATATCGGTTTTGTCGCCGAGAATTGCGTGGTCTACCGGGCGGAGTGACGCAATCATTGCCAGTCTCTGCTCTTCCGGGATGATCGGGCGGGGCTTGTGCTTCACGTTCATATCGCGGGCCACGATCACCCAGAGCTCATCCCCGAGTTTTTTCGACTCTTCCAGATAGTAGATATGCCCCGGGTGCAGGAGGTCAAAGGTGCCGGTGGCAACAACCCTGCGAACGCTCACGCGATCACCTCGAGGTTGCGTGGCTCACCATCGGCACTGAAGCATTGCCAGTCGCCCGTGCGATACGGGTAGCCGATGATGAGATGGAACCGCCCGGCCCGGGGGAAGAAATGCACATCCGCACCGGATGGCCGCAGCACACCGTTCGGGTGACTGTGGGCGCTGCCGACAAGGGGGGTGTCAAGCGGCATCATATCAAAGAAGACTGATGCGGAGTCCTCTCCCGTGATGGTACCGGGGACCATGTTGAGCTCCTCGATCACCCCATCCCGTTCTATGAGGAGAGCCACGAACTCATTGGGGTGACTGTTCCGTCCCAGTTCAAGGAGCAGCCTGAGAAGTTCCTGTTTGATTCCGCGGATGATCATGGTTGATGCCTGCACCCGTATGTGGGCGTTGTACCGATCATATGCGTGCTGCTGGTCAAAAAATGCTCGGAAAAAAGAGGTGATTTTTGTTCTATTTCTCGACTTTCGCAAGTTCCTCGATAGTGTAAACAATTTACTGTAAAATCGAAAACGCCCTGATCTCTAATCATGC
>JBAXDE010000162.1:0-5235 GCA_037141115.1 Methanomicrobiales archaeon
GTGTATATATTTACTAAAATATCGATCTTTCCCTTAGTTTTGGAGGGGATACCTTTCCGGTGGAGAAAAAGTGCTTGTTGCCCTTGCAGCTGCCCTGGTCCAACACCCGAAAATACTGGTCCTGGATGAATATGACTCACATCTGGATGAGACGCACTGCCACCATATCGATGGGCTAATACAGACCTGCGCTATCCCCTATGTACTTCGCTGCACCCAGCAGATGGAGACCGCTGCAGAGAGTGATCATCTCCTGTACCTGGAAGACGGTGCCCTGTTACATTCCGGAATTCCCCGGCTGGTCTTTGCATCTCTGGATCAGACTCCGTTCTACCCCATGTCATGGCGGTGCAGGGTATGAGACTTCATATCAGGGCCGCCCGCATAAGCCGGGGTGACTGGTCACTTGCTGCTGAAGGAACGTTTCGAGATGGGGTGCACCTGGTAAGCGGTGATGTCGGAAGCGGAAAATCAACCCTCGCACTCATGATGGCCGGGCTTTTGCCCCCGGAGCATGGGAACATAGAACAAGAGGGTATTTCATTGAGGATGATCTCCCTGCAATTTCCGGAATATCAGATTACGGGTTCTACCGTTGCCGAAGAATGCGAATCCTGGGGACTGGACTGGAAAGAGATCCTTCATGAGGTAAATCTCATGGGCAAATGCAACGTAGCGCCGCTTACCCTGAGCCGGGGTGAATTAAAACGCCTGCATCTTGCCTGCATACTTGCGAAAAAATACGATCTGCTCCTGCTGGATGAACCGTTCAGTTCACTGGATGCCCGAGAGAAAGAACGCATCTGTGAAAAGATCTCCCGGAGAACCGGGGAAATAACCATCCTCTTTACCCATGAACAGGCCACCTTTCCCCGGATTGACCAGATCTGGGAGATCGAACAAGGGATATTGAAGGATCGCGGCGTGGTGCCTGATGCACTTGTCCGGTGGGGACATGCACCGGCCCTGATAAAAAAATTGATCGCAAACGGAAGGTGCCTGAAAAATATTTCACCTGCCGATCTCATGGAGGCCGGATGCACGATGTAAGGATACGTATCGGTACTGCTACGCTCTTAACACTCGTGGCATTTTTCAGTGTAGCGGGGGCTGTGGGAGTCTTTGTGTGGTGGCTGATCTTTACTCCGCGATTCCGGGAAATAAAACGAATCCGGATGGTTACCGGAACAATCATAATAATTGCACTTGCGGCACTGTTTGTTTTCATTTCCGGGGGGGATGGACCATCCTATCTCATCAGAATGATCGCAATTGTGCTCATCGGGATCTGGCTCTATAGCGAACAGGAGACCGGTGAATTTTTGCATCTCGGGGTCTGGCTCCTGGGGAACAGGACGGGCTTTGAGATGGGGATGATCGCGGAGATGGGCATGCAGATGACAGAATCCCTGGCAGCAGATCTCGAACGCATCCACATGGCCATGACCCTCAAAGGACAACCGTGGGGGGTAAAAAATCTCGTGCCTGCCGGCCTTATCCTGGTGAGTGATGCCCTTGCCCGGGCCCAGGATACCGCGGAACTGATGGCAGTAAGGGGATTTCATAACGGGGGATCATTCTGTCCGGAATTCACCCACAAACGCTCGGATTTAATCCCATGCATGGCGGCAATTGTTGTGGGATTGTTAGCGCTCGTTCCCGTTAGTGAATTTTTAATACTTTACCGGTGAATTTTAAGAGGCTGAATAAATTCCTGCCGGCCTTTTGAGGTTTACCCAATGCACCCTGCCGCTCCCAAAAAGATACTAATCACCGATACCACCCTCCGGGATGCCCACCAGTCCCTCATCGCGACACGGCTCCGGACCGAGGATATGCTTCCCCTTGCACGGGAGATTGACAACTGCGGTTTTTTTTCGGTTGAAGCATGGGGTGGCGCAACTTTCGATACCTGTATCCGGTTTCTGAATGACGATCCCTGGGATCGCCTTCGCTCACTGAAAGGGGAACTGAAACACACCCCCATCCAGATGCTCCTGCGCGGCCAGAACCTTGTCGGGTACCGTCATTACCCGGATGATGTTGTGGATAAATTCGTGTCTGCCGCCCATAAAAACGGGGTGGACATCTTCCGGATCTTCGATGCCCTGAATGATATCCGCAATATGCAGCGCTCCATGGACCAGGTGAAAAATGTCGGGGCGCACCTGCAGGGTACTCTTTCCTATACAACCAGTCCGGTCCATTCCATCCAGACCTTCATCGATATGGCACAGGAACTCTATGCGCACGATTGTGATTCGATCTGCATCAAGGATATGGCAGGTCTCATCATGCCGGCAGCTGCAAAAGAGTTGATTACCGGTATCAAAAAGACGGTAGATATCCCCATCTGCCTGCACAGTCATTCAACAAGCGGGGTTGCCCCGATGAGTTACCAGGCAGCAATTGACGCCGGAGTCGACATCCTGGATACGGCAATGTCCCCGTTTGCCATGGGAACTTCCCAACCGCCGACAGAAAGTATTGTGGCATCCTTAATAGGCACCCCGCGGGAGACCGGCATAGACTTAATCAAACTCCGGGCGGTCCGCAATATCTGCATGCAGATCCGGGAAAAATATGCAGGCCTGGTAAACCCGATATCCGAACGCATAGACAGCGATGTGCTGATCTACCAGCTCCCGGGCGGCATGATCTCAAACACGGTCTCGCAGTTACAGGAACAAGACGCACTTGACCGGTGGGAAGATGTTCTCGAAGAGATTCCCCGTGTGAGAAAAGATCTCGGTTACCCGCCGCTGGTCACCCCAACCAGCCAGATTGTCGGGACCCAGGCGGTGCTCAATGTACTGGTAAATGGCCAGCGGTACCGCAATGTTACCAAGGAAGTCAAGGACTATATGCATGGACTCTATGGCAAGTCCCCGGGTCCGGTCAGCGAAGAGATACGAACTCTGATCATCGGTAATGATACCGTCATTACGGTCCGACCGGCCGACCTGCTTGAACCGGCCTATGAATCCATGAAAGCCGAGGCAGAAAAAGCAGGACTCATAAAAAAAGAAGAAGATGTCCTTACGTATATTCTCTATCCGGCGATTGCCCCCTCATTCCTCAAAGGGGAACGAACCCAGGAAGAGATTCCCCAGAAGCAGACCATAACAAAACCCCGCTCCGACATACCAAGCCAGATGGAAGTCGAGGTCGACGGGGAGGTCTTCTCGGTGCGGATCGTATCAGTTGGCGGCACCAGTGTGAATGTGACCAGTGCAGTTCCCCAGAAAATTCCCCGGGGGGAAGTAGCCGGCGGTATAAAGAGCAATATGCAGGGGATGGTCCTTCAGGTGTCTGTCAATCGCGGGGCAACTGTCAGGAAAGGCGATACCCTGCTGGTCCTTGAAGCCATGAAGATGGAAAACCCCATTCACAGCCCGGTTGATGGCAAGGTCATGGAGATCTTTGTCGATACCGGTGATGTCGTCCAGAATGGCGATGTCCTGCTGGTGGTGCAATGAAATTTTTCGAAAAACTGTTAATCGCCAACCGGGGCGAGATCGCGATCCGGGTCATGCGTGCATGCCGCGAGCTCGATATTGAGACGGTTGCGATCTACTCTTCTGCTGACAAGAATGCACTCCATGTCAAATACGCGGACGAGGCATTCCATGTCGGCGAATCCCATCCCTCCAAAAGTTACCTGAACATGGAGAGGATTGTCGACATTGCCAAGAAGAGCGGGGCCGAGGCCGTCCATCCGGGATACGGGTTCCTGGCCGAGAATTACCGGTTTGCCAAACTCTGCCATGAGGAAAATATCATCTTTGTCGGTCCGCGCTGGAAGACCATCAAGGCCATGGGATCGAAGATCGGCAGCAAGCAGATGATGCAGCAGGCCGGTGTCCCGGTTATCCCCGGCACGGAAGGCGGGATAAATAATATTGACGATGCAAAGAAGGTGGCCGCAGAGATCGGTTACCCGGTGATCGTCAAGGCAAGCGCGGGGGGCGGAGGCATAGGAATGCAGATTGTGCCGGATGAAAAAGCTCTCGAAGAAGCCATCACCGCAAGTATGCGCATTGCCCAGTCTGCATTCGGGGATGCAACGGTGTTTATCGAGAAGTACCTGATCAAACCCCGGCATATCGAATTCCAGGTGCTTGCCGATGAACACGGCAATTCAGTCCATCTCTATGACCGGGAATGCTCGATCCAGCGCAGGCACCAGAAGTTAATCGAAGAAGCCCCCTCACCCATCATGACAACGGAACTGCGGGATCGGATGTCCCGCTCCGCACTCAAGGTGGCAGAAGTATCGGACTACACCAATGCGGGTTCGGTCGAATTCCTCTACAGCCAGGGTAATTATTATTTCATGGAGATGAACACCCGTCTCCAGGTAGAACATACCATCACGGAGTGTATCACCGGTATTGACCTGGTCAAGCAGCAGATCGCGGTTGCTGCGGGTGAATCCCTGCCTTTTGGCCAGGAAGATATTTCTATCCGGGGTCATGCCATTGAATGCCGTATCAATGCCGAAGACCCCCTGAATAATTTCGCAGCGGATCCCGGTAAAATTATCCGTTACCGTTCTCCGGGAGGACCGGGCATCCGTGTGGACAGTGGGATCCACATGGGGTACACGATACCGGCAAATTATGATTCCATGATTGCCAAACTCTGCGCATGGGACAGCACCCGGGCAGATGCGATAAAACGGATGCGCCGTGCGATATCCGAATATATCATTCTCGGGATCCGAACGACCCTGCCCCTCCATTATGCAATTATGAACAACCAGCAGTTTGTTGATGGAAACACGCATACACATTTCCTCAAAGAGGAGCATATCTTCGATACCCTGGAACGGTACACCCGTGATGAGGAGACCCGGATGCAGACACTTGCAGGATCTTTTGAGCAGGGGAAAAAAATCGCTGCAATAACGGTTGCAGTCAACCAGTACCTGCAACAGAAAAAGGATTGATACCCGATTTTCACGGTCTATCAGAACCTTTAATAGTTTTTACTGCGTTTTTATTATGCACTTTTGTGCTGCGGTGGCCTAGCCGGTTAGGGCGCCAGACTCATAGGGTTTACAGGAACGTTTTTTACGTTCAGACTTGAGATATCTGGAGATCGGGGGATCGTAACCCTCCCGCAGCATACTGTTTTGTTGTTTTTTTCCGGGAGCATAATCGCTCAATTTCCGCCTGGATTGGTATCCCCTCCAAAACTAAGGGAAAGATCGATATTTTAGTAAATATATAC
>JBAXDE010000163.1:0-5195 GCA_037141115.1 Methanomicrobiales archaeon
CCGTTTGTCCCATCAGTAGCTCTGGGGTCAGTGTAGATAGTCACCTTTTTTTTAAAATACGGTATGATCCAAATCCCCTGCCGGCTGAGGATATGTACCACCGCCTCCAGATGACGCTCATCGGCGGCTTTTATATCCGGATCCGCTCTTCCATCCAATTCTTTTTACGGGCCGGAGGATATGGTTGCTGGATCGCTTTTTTTTAAAAATCCGCTCTCTCATCCCACTTCCCGGACCTGTTTCTCCCGGTGCGTTCCATCATCGCCAATGAGGGCTGACAAATTATTCCTTCCCGGTAACCTTCCATGCCTCAGCCGGCACGGTGATCTCAAACCGGGCTCCCTTTCCGGCTTCACCGTTCTCCGTGATAGTCATGCCCGTGATTGCCAGGATCTCGCGGGAGAGATACATGCCAAGACCCGTATGGTGGAAAAATTTTCTCTTAAAGATGTTCTCCTTCTCTCCTTCTGGAATTCCGACCCCGTCATCTTCGCAGACAATGATCCCGCCCTTGTCCGAACTGATCGTAGAGAACCGGATCCGTGTGAGTGTCCAGCCATACCTGAGAGCGTTCTCCATGAGGTTGTAAAAGACCCGTTCAAGGAGGGGATCGGCATAGATCCCAATGTGTCCCACTTCCACCTCCAACCGGATCGCACCCGGGTTAATGTTCCGGGTTACCCGGACGATCGTTGTCTCAAGATCCTGCCATGAGGGGGACTGGATGCCGATATCCTGGTAATCCCTGGTGAAACGGATCAGATCCGTGATATTATCCGCCACTTCGGTCTCCTTCCTGATATACTCAAGAAGCCGGGGATCCGCGGTCTGTCCTTTTGAGAGTTCAAGATACCCGATCAGCACGGTCAGCTGGTTGAGTATATCGTGGTGGGAGATCCCCGAGAGCAGGCTGAGTTTCCGGTTGGCCATCCGGAGGGCTTCATCGGCACGTTTCCGATCCGTAAAATCGACAAGAAGTGCAAGCGTGGCCATCTCGCCCTGGTAGGTGATGTCGATCGCCCGTACGATCAGCTGGATAATTTCACCGTCCTTCCTTATGAACTCGGCTTCGTACTCGGAGATCTGCTCGATGCCTTTGGTCCGGCGGTGCATTGCTTCAAGGGTTGTCTTTATGGATTCCTGGGTTAAGAATCCAAGAATCTTCTTTCCTGCCAGTTCCTCTTTTGGGTATCCGGATGCCCTGATGCCGGCATCATTGATGAAGATGAGGCGACCCTCTTTGATGATAAGGACAGGCCCCGGGGCATTGTTTACAATCGCCGAATACCGCTCCTCGCTCTCGTGGAGGATCTCTTCGGACTGCCAGCGCCGGATATCTGCCCGGAGCCAGGAGAGGAAGAGAATAAGAGCGATTAAAATACCCACGGCAAAGAGATATGCCGAAGCATGGGTGGTCTCCTGGGTGCCGGTTCCCGCCATGATCTCCGACAGCGGAGTGGAGAGCCCGATAGTCCAGGTAAAATTTCCTATCGTGACCGGCGTCCAGGCCGCGATCTCATCTCCCTTCTCCGGCAGCCAGATGTAGTAACCGACCCCCTCACGGGCATGCATGACGTCATCGGTCATCTCCTCGTAATGGCTGGCCCCGTTCCCTTTCTGGATGGTGAAGATCTCTGCCATGCTCTTGTTGCGGTACGCGTCCGGGAAGTCAGAACTCCTGTCAAAGACCACGTGATCCGGGGCATAGATCCAGGCATCCCCGTTCTCCAGGAGATGGATCGGGTCGATGAACTTCCTTAAGATCTCCTGCTCGACTTGTCCGATATCGGTCCTGTTGAGGACAACGGTCTGGACATACACGTACTCCCGGGTACTGCGGGCTGCGTCCCGCACAATCTCGAGTTCGATCTGTTGGTAGGAGGTGATGGCGGTCCGGGCGACCGCATGGCTCTGGCTGACGATGAAGTAGCCCCCGAGTATGATCAGCAGAAGAAAGGCAATGGTGAGGATGATATGGTGGACCCGAATCCCCTTGGCGATATGCCGGTGCAACAGGTGCTCATGAGCCGAATGGGGACCGGAAGAGGGTCGTGGTGATACCGTCATGTGCCGTGCCTACCTGACTAATACCCGAGGCTTATAATAAACCGTATCCCCCGGATTCCCCGGACTGACCGACTGTTCTTTCAGTCTCCACCCGGATCACGAGCAACGGGTATTTTATCTCCTGAAGATCCCTCACGATTGCTTCTGTTCCCTTTACCCGGCCCGCGCGAGGGGACAAAAAAGACCTCTATGGATACCGGAACGGTTGCGCCATCCTTACGGATCGTCACTCCGGAAAAACGGGTGACCTTCCGGTAATCCCTCAGCATCCCGAGCAACCCGGCTCTGTTCCCATGACCGGCAGATTCCTGTTACCGGGTTTGCTAAAGTCCTGCCTGATTCTCCTGCCTTACCCGGCTTCACATGATGCGTGCTCATTCCGGCAATGGGGTTGCGGATGCATTCCGTCCCTTTGCGGCCGGAAAGATGATGAGGACCCGGGGAAAGCGGGACTCTGTTCCTGCAAAAGAGAGCGTGAGATTATTGACCTGCGCACATGATCTCGATGTTCGTAAACGCACCCGCCCGTGACGGGGGTTTCATTTCCTGTTTGCGGACCGGAACTGTCCCGCCGGTACAACCAGCTCGAACCGTGCGCCCCGTCCTGCTGTTCCGGTCTCTTTGATCGTGATACCGGTGATATCGACAATATCCCGGGAAATTGCCAGGCCAAAGCCGGTGTTCTTCCCGAACCCCCGGTCAAAGATCCGTTCCTTGTCTTCCCTGGCCACGCCCCTGCCATCGTCTTGACAGATAATGACCCGGTTGTCCTTCCCTTCCTCTAGCAGGAAACGAATCGTTGAGATCGTTTCCCCGTGGCGCAGGGCATTGTCGATGAGATTAAAAAAGACCTTCACGATCAATGGATCGGCAAATAGTTCCGTACCGGCAGGCAGGTCATTTACGATGGTAACCTTTCCCCGGGCCGCTTCCCTGCCCGCAGTATCCACAAGACTGCGGAGATCCTGCCACACCGGTGCATGAACGCCGATCATCTCGTATTCCCTCATAAACCGGATCATGCTGGCGATCTGGTCACTTGCGGCAGTAATGCGCGAGAGATACAGGGCACTGTCTGGTTCCTCGGTCCTTGCCTGGAGCAGTGTCAGAAAACCGTTGAGCACCATCAACTGGTTGCTGATGTCATGCCGTGTGATGCCTGAGAGGAGGTTGAGTTTCTTATTGGCCTGCCGGAGTGCCTCGCCGGCCTGCTGCTGCTGGGTGATGTCATGGAATAATGAGAGCATTGTCGGGCGGCCGTTGAGATTGAACAGGCTCGAACTGATGCGGATGATCTTCTCCTCGCCGTCTTTTACCCGGTACCTTGTCTGGAAGACTACGCTTTTTTCCTGCATGAGTTTCTGCATAATCTCCGGGACATTTCCCTGAATATCCGGGGTATCGAGTTCGAGAAGACTGATGTGGGAGAGTTCTTCCCGGCTCTGGCCAATGATCCGGCTTGCATGGTCGTTTGCATCGAGGATCTTTCCCGGCCCCTGGGGGGTGAGTTCATTGACCAGGATGCCGTCGTTTGCATATTTCATGAGAAGGCGGTAGCGTTCCTCGCTTTCCCGGATGGTATCTTCCGCCCGTTTGCGTTCGGTGATGTCGACTACTGAAGAGAGAATAAATGGCTGGTTGTCGATCTGGATTATGCTCGATGAGAACTCGCAGATATGGATTTTGCCGTCCCTGTTCCGTGCCCGCAGTTCCATGTTCTCGACATGATGGTGTTCTTTTAACGCTGCTATGAACTGATCATGCTCTTTTGGGTCTGCAAGAAGGCCCAGATCTGCTGCCGACCTGCCGATCACTTCTGCCCGGGAATACCCGGTATTGCGGAGGAATGCATCATTGGCGTCAGTAATAATGCCGCCAGGTGTCGAGGCAAGCATGAGGGAGACCGGGTTATCTTTAAAGACCGTGGAGAACTTTTTCTCGCTTTCCTTCAGGGCCTCTTCTGCACGCCGGCGTTCGCTGTTGTCAATGAAGGTCTCAAGGAGACATTCCCGGCCATCCAGCATTGTCCTGGTAACGTACTTGATGATCGGTATTTTCCTTCCCGTGGCCGTGATGAGGGTACGTTCCGTGTTATCAACGGTCTGGTTGAGATCGGTGATCGGGCACCTGCTGGTTTCCGCAGGGCAGATCACCTGGTGGCAGACCTTACCGATAATCTGCTCCTTTGGACCACCGATCATAGCAGCTGCGGAAGGATTGATATCGATGATTTTGTGGGTATTTGCATCGATGATAACGATTCCGGTTTTTACTGAAGAGAATATCTGCTGGAGGTAATCCCTGCTCTCTGCAGCTGCCTGCTGCATCTGTTTGCTCTCCGACACGTCCCGGACATAGGCAATACTGTATTCAATGTCGTTTTTCCGGAGATAGGTTGTCATGATCTCGACATTGATCACTGTGCCATCCTTTTTCCGGTGCCGGGTAGTAATGAACTGGTTCTTTCTCTCCCGCAGGTCTCCAACGTATTGATCCCAGATCTCCGGGAGAATGTCCGGATCCAGGATAGAGATCTTCATGCCCTCGAGTTCCTGGCGGGTGTACCCGGTTATCCGGCAGGCGGATTCGTTGACATAGCGGATGGTACCGTCAAAATCGAGCCAGAAGACCTCATCATATGCCTGGTCAACCGATGTCTTGAATAGCACGAGTTCATCCTCGGTCCGCTTCTTCGCAACTGCCTGCTGGATCTTGTGCGCCAGCTCGGCAAACTGTGCCTTGGGATCTCCGCCTTTCTGCAGGTAGAAGTCAACCCCGTTGTTGATGGCATCGATCACCACCTCCTCGCGGCCACGGCCGGTAAAGAGAATGAATGGTATAGTGCCAAACCGCAGCCGGACTTCTTTTAAAAATGCGATACCGTTCATATCCGGCATCTGGTAATCGGACAGGATGAGATCATACGAGGGGATGGAAAATGAGTCCAGTGCTATTTTTGGTGAGGTTGCGGTGTCAACACAAAACCCACCCATCCCTTCCAGGAAGAGCCGGGTAAGCTCAAGGAGGCTGGGCTCGTCATCAATATAGAGGACTCGAATCCTCTGATTCATGGGCACTGCCGTCAGGTTAATTTTGAAAACATAGATATCCATCAGATATTAGTAGCA
>JBAXDE010000164.1:0-5175 GCA_037141115.1 Methanomicrobiales archaeon
GCATATTTCATTAACTCGAATTACTCTTTTTGTTAGTTAGGCAACAGCCTCTCTGCCTGAAAATTTTTAATCGCGATTCGGTTTGAAGATTTCAATCAGGGTCCGATTGATTTTCGCGGAAAATTCACGTCTGACGGGGATTTTTGGATTTGTTTTTTCAACCGGGATCCGGTTGAAATTTTGAAATCAATGTCTGCTTACAAATTTGAAATCAAAGGTTGCTTAAAAACTTTCAATCAAGGTCCAGTTGATCCGGTAATGGTTTTCAAACGCGATTTCGATCGCGGTGAAAAAATTTCAATCAAAGCCTGATTTGAAAAATGAGATCAAAGTCTGCCTGGTAATTTCAAATCGGGATCCGGTTGAAGATTTTCAATCAAGGTTTGATGAGAAAAATAAAATCAAAGTCTGTCCGGAAATTTCAAATCAGGATCCGGTTGAAGATTTTCAATCAAGATCCGATTGAAAAAATTAAGGAGAGCAGAAGTACAAGAGTATGACAATCTGAACGCTACGCGGTACTCCAATCAATAATATTGTTCAATGTACGCATACGCCCGCGTAAACAAATCTTCATTCAAATGGAGCTGGTACTTTTTCAGGGTTCTCCGTAATGCAATTTTCACTTCCCTTGTACCAGGTGTACTCTGTTGCCATCCTTCGAACCGGACTATCCGAACTAATTCATCGATATCATTGACCAGTCTTTCAACAATGACCGGTGTATTATCCGTCTTGTAATCTTTGAATAATTCCGTGAGTGCCGCCTTTGCATTTTTTCGTTCATCTTCAGGTTCTACTTCCTTTTCTGCGGCAACAACTTCTCTTGCGAGACTCAGGAGATGTTTCAGGAATTCAAGGCTGTTTAGGAATCCAAGTTCATAGTCATGTTTGAGTTTTTCGAGTTTCTCGCCCAGCTTCGTAAATATCGGATTGTTCAGGTGCTTCAAGAGGCGGCGGGTAATTTTGATCTCAATCTCTTTGAGTGATTTTTTGTCCTGGCTCTTCACAATTTCCGCGATCGTCTTTTCATCGAGGATTACGGTTTCAAGATCATCTTCAATGGATTCGACATACACATGTTCGTTGATGATCTCAAGGGTCTTTGCGCCGAGAGTATGCCAGAGAAGTTTCCCATTCCCACTGGCCGGTTTGACCGATTCATATACCTGGCTCAGCCACCGGTAATCCTCTTTGTGCTTGTCGAGGCACGCGTCTGGTGAAATGGCTTCCCAGAGACGGGAGAGTACACTGAAATCAGCAGCAAAATTATCCCGGATTTCATTGGTCGGAAGGCAGTCCTGAGCAACGATCAATCCTTCATACCCCCCGATATTCCGGTTGACACCAGGGAAATAGTCCAGACAGGTTTCCACAGCGCCAGGTAACTGATCTCTCAGTTGACTTAAGTTTTTTATGACTGCTGCCATCTCCCTCTCATCAAAGGTCAGCGATTTGCTGGCATTATCAAAGACCCCGATGTAATCCACGATAAGGCCAAATGATTTTTGCGGATAGGGCCGGTTCACCCGCGAAATTGCCTGGACCAGCGTATGATCCTTCATAAGTTTATCCAGGTACATTGTCTGGAGAATCGGGGCATCGAACCCTGCCAGAAGTTTTGAGGTAACGATCACGATTTTGAAAGGATCGTTTGAATCACGGAAACGGTCGAGGATCTTTTCCTGGCTGTCACGGTCGCGATCCCATCTCTTTTTCCAGTCCTCGGGATCATCGGAGGCAACTGTCATTACGATATCAGACGTTTCTGGTGTGAAGAGGGTATCGAGGGCGGTTTTGTACTGAACGCAGGCGAGCCGGTCGTAGCAGACGATCATGGCTTTAAGACCGTTCGGCTCGACATTTGCCTGATAGTGCCGGGCGATGTGGGCTGCAATATCCTTGATCCTCTGCTCGCCATGGATGAAATTGGATTTTTTCCCGGCTCTTCTTGCAAGTTCCTTCCGGTCATCTTCCGAAAGCGGATCAGTCATCCTTGCAAATTCTTCGTCAATGGCTTCCTGATTGATATGATAGTTGAGCATGTGGGGCTCAAAGTGGAGCGGCAGCGTGGCTTTATCCCGGATGGACTGCTCGAACGTGTACCGGCTGAGGTACCCCTGCTTATCCTCTTCCGCACCGAATGCCCAGAACGTATTGCGGTCTATCTTGTTGATGGGTGTACCGGTCAGTCCAAAGAGGAATGCATTGGGAAGGGCGGCACGCATCTTCCGGCCGAGATCCCCTTCCTGGGTCCGGTGCGCCTCATCGACCATGACAATGATATTATCCCGGGTGTTCAGGACACCTTCCGCATCAGCGAATTTGTAGATCGTTGTTATGATGATCTTCCGGGTATCCTGTGCAAGCAGTTTCTTGAGAGTCTCCCGTGAATCGGCAACAACCGTGTTGGGGATCTCTGTTGCATTGAAGGTCGCGGTGATCTGGGTATCGAGATCAATCCGGTCAACGACTATGATAACCGTGGGACTCTTCAGCACCGGGTCAACACGGAGTTTCTGGGCGGCAAAGACCATCAGCAGGGATTTGCCGCTGCCCTGAAAGTGCCAGATAAGCCCTTTTTTGGTTTTACCCTCTCTCACCCGTTCGACTATCAGGTTGGTGGCATCATACTGCTGGTGCCGGCCAAGGATCTTGACCTTCTGCTTCTTCCGGTTGGTAGCAAAGACGGTGAAATTTTTTACTATATCGAGAACAACCGGCGGGTTAAGGAGCGAGCGTATTGTTGAGATAACCGCATTCAGGGTCGGGGTTTTATTGACAATCTCTTCTCTCCAGGGAGGCCACTCATTAATCGGGGTACTGACGGCACCATAATAGAATTCTTTCCCTTCTGTTGCGAACGAGAAGGCATTCGGGACAAACAGCGCCGGGACTGTTTTCTCATAAGTCACATTGATGTCATACGCTGCATCGAACCAGGTCTCGGATGGCCGGACGGGGGTCTTGCATTCCCCGATGACAACCGGGATACCGTTTACGAGCAGGACGATATCCATCCGTTTGTTGACCGAGCCGGCAGAAAATGAATATTCGGTTGTGACTGTGTAGGTATTATTCTCCGGCTGATTGAAGTCAACCAACCTGACCGGGACATGCTCACCGTTTTTCCCAAAGGGCATGCTGTGTTCGCCATTGAGCCACGCGGCAAAATTTTCATTGGCACGCACGAGACCTTCGCTCTGGACTGAGAGGAGAATGGCCCGGAGTTTATGGATGACTTCGTCTGCCATCTCTGGATTTTTAGCAATCTCCGGGTTGATCTTTTTGAGGGCTTCAACGAGCTGCGATTCAACGAAGACATCGGTTTCTAGGCGAGGCAGGTCTTTTCTGGAGATGTACGTCCAGCCGGTCTTTTTCAAATAATCCCGGATTCCGTCCCGGACGGTATTGGCTTCGTTGAAACTCATGAAAGTTCACTTCGTAATTGTCAGGCATTCATCGAGTGGATGAGATTTTCTGCCTGCTGGATAGCTCTTCTCGTCTGGCTTTCGTTGATAATGTAACAAGGGTTATCATAATCGCTCTGGTTTCTCCACTGACGCAGCTGGCTCAGATGCCGCGAAACCTCCGGTCTCTGGTTATCCTTAAAAAAATCCCGGAGGAGGATATGATCCTCCTCATTTCCCAACGGGATAAAATTCAGTGTATCGGTTGCGAACATTTTTGCATGGCCGAAGGCTGCATAATATGCACGACTCATTGCAGATCGATATGCAGCATCCTGTAGTATCGAAACCTGTCTTCCATGATCCAGGAGAAATTTCGCAATATCTAAAAATTGCGCCCATTCAAATGGCATTCATTACACCATGGGCGGCTGGAAATCCGTATTCACGAGAAGGTATCCATCAATTCCGGCAAGACCCTGCTCATATTCCCGGCAGATTGCATCAATCTTATCGATGATATCGGGTTCGTACTCTTTCTGTCGGACAAATATCGTAAGATATTCATCATGGATTTCCGGATCCTGATAGAGCTCAAGGCTTATCTGAGCACGCTGGCCGAATTGTTCTTCCGTCAGAATACAGGCATACAGGACAATATCGTAAAGATTCCGATGCTTCTGAAGATAGTCGATGACTTTTCCCGGGTTGGGAAATTTAAACCCAAGATAGTATTGTAAGAACAATAATGAGTTCTCGATGGTCACGGTGTTTATTGTATTTCTGACAATATCGGCGATATCGAAGATAAACTCCGATTGGCCTGATCCCGTGAACGTATTCTGGGACAGGAATTCAAGTCGTTCAATGAGGGATATCCGCCAGGGATCCGGTTCTTCGTAACAGGTCTCGATGGTTTTTATTGGCGTATAACTTCCGAAGGATTTGATAACTGCGTACGTCATCTAATCGATCCTCTCGAATAAATTTTCCAGTTTTTCTGTAATACTTCCCTTGAATAATTCCCTGACCTTTGCATGTGCCTGTTCCATCCATTCGAGAGCATTGTCCGGTGAAACTGTTTTTTTCTTCGCAAGGAAATATTCAGTTGTAAGCAGCGAAGCTATGTGGTCTTTCTTTGTTGGCATCGCCGCTGTTAACTGTAGCTTGCAGAAATCCCGTTCATCATTA
The DNA here is from genome assembly GCA_037141115.1 of Methanomicrobiales archaeon. Lineage (GTDB taxonomy): Archaea > Halobacteriota > Methanomicrobia > Methanomicrobiales > Methanospirillaceae > Methanoregula. Next base: position 4,602 of record JBAXDE010000164.1, read on the forward strand.
TAAGAAAATTCGCATCCAACCATGAAACTCACATGAGTCTGAGGTAATTCAGATCCGAGATGAGGATAGAAATTAAAGTAATCTTCCATCTCGATATTGGTGCCGGGTATCTCGATCCTGTCAACATATACAAGGGCCATCCTGTCTATTCCTTCGATATCCGTTATATTCCGGATTGTATCGTATGCCAGTTTGATCTTAGGCCGGAAATTTTCCCAGCCTGCATATGGTTTCAGGTGATTGATCGAAAGGAGACGCTGGCCGACCTGTACGAGCGAAGTGCGATCCGGTGAAAACATAACCGCCCGGGGCATTGAAACGAAGTTCTGGCTCAGGCCACTCTCATCGGCTTTTAGGCTGAGCTGTTGTTCGATTTTATTTTCTTTGGCAGGGAAATGTTCCTTTATCCTCTCATATACGGAACCGGGAATGGTCGGATCCCATTTTGTTTCTTTTGAAAACCGGAATTCACAAATTGCTTCTACAATAGGAGGGTTGCGATATTTCATTTTCTATAGTCTCCCCTATCCAGTGAGTTCCGAAAGGAAAATGCGGTTTGGATAAGAGAATATAC
>JBAXDE010000165.1:0-5145 GCA_037141115.1 Methanomicrobiales archaeon
AGTGTATATATTTACTAAAATATCGATCTTTCCCTTAGTTTTGGAGGGGATACCTATTTTTTTAAAAATCCCCGTGTTTTGCCAGGGTTTCGTATATTTGCAGCGGCTGTAAGAATATCTGCGATTGAGTTGCCGGCATTCAGATCACCGAACCAAAACCCGGTTGTGGTAATGGTACGGTCTTTTCAGAGGACTCACCGAAACTGATATGCACACCGGTTTACGGTGAAAAAACAATCTGATCTCAGACGTACAGTTTTTTTGAAATTTAAAAAATTAAAAAAAGTCTGAAGATTAACCTTTTCGCTTCTTATTCGCTTCCCACCGCTCCAGCACTTCCGGGCCTTCGACAAACACAAGCCCGTGCTTCCTTGCATAGAGCTTTGCATCTTCTTTCGAAAGTGCGTAGCCGGACTCGTCATCCAGCATCTCACAGATGGTAACGGAGGGGGTGATTCCTGCCATCTCGGCCATGGCAATCGAGAGCTCGGTCTGGCCCTTTCTCACATCGAGGAGCCCGTCCGCTGCCCGGAGAAGTGCCATGTGGCCGGGGGTGCGGAAGGTTTCGTGGAAGTTGACACTGCCACCATTCAACGCCAGTTTCACCTGCTCGGCAATTGCGTTGACCGTCAAGGTACGGTCCCGGTCGGTGATACCTGTGAATGTATTGCGGTTATTCACCCAGAGCGAGAAAGAGGAGTGGTTCTTCCGGTCGTACGGGATATCGCCTTCCCGTTCCGCAACCGCAATTGCCCGGAGGGCATCGCTGGCAAACGGGAGGCCGAGGCGCTGGGCGGCAATCGGGTGCACTGCGGTACAGATCAGCCCGCCGCCATCCTTGCGCATCTGAACGATATGTTTGGGAGTGACGGCATCGGAGCGGATAGCAAAATCCGTCTCGCCTTCACGGTCATCAAAATCATAGAGGAGGATAAATTTTCCGTCCCGCAGCGCTGCAAGCGCCTCATCCATCACGGCCCCACCTCAACACTGACACTGTCAGAGTCCTCAACACCAAGTTTCCTGCGGAGCGCCATGGGCGCAATCACTTCAATAATATCTTCGGGATAGTGAGTCCTGCCGGGCACAACAATTCCGCAGGAGATGGTGCCGATCCGGCACGGAATGCATTTCGCATCGCCGAAGGTCCGGCCATCCGTTGAGAAACCCTTGATCCGGGTCCATTCAAGGGCATCAATCTTCTTCCTGACCGGGATGCTGGATGGAGATAGGCGTATGTTGAGCGTGCCGGGGTATGGCTCAAACCCGAGATGGGTATTGAACTGCTCCTTGTAACTGGGCAGGCTCATGTAGTACTTACCCTCGCCAATGCCCGACACCACGGCACCATTCAGCACATAGGTCTTGCCACCCTCCGTAAAAATCCGGGAGTATTCCTGGAATTCACGGCGGAGTTCATCCTCCCCGGGTTTGGTTAAGGTGACATGCTGGCCATCGGCAGCAAGGGTCCGGGTAATAAGTCCCTGGGTTTCAAGTCCTTTTAACCGGCGCGATGCAGTCTGCTGGCTGATCGCAAGCATCGTACCGATGCTCTGCGTGGAGACAAAGACCGGGCCCTTGCAACCGCCACGGAGTGCAATGGCCTTGAGACACTGGAGATCCTCAGCGGGTATCATGCTTATCGAAATTGAGTTGCTTATTATTTATGGGTTGCCCCCAGGGGATTCTTTCGTCGGGGTTCGTTCACTGTCGAATACGTGTTCGCTAATTATATAACGCCAAGGGTCTTTGTTAATAAGCATGAAATCCGGAAAGCGGAACCAGCTCGCTGAAAAGATGGCTGGCGAGATCACGCTGTCGGACTCACCGGGGCATGCACTGAAAAAATGGCGCATGAACTTCGAGATCGCACCCGGCGTCTTATCAGAACGCCTTGGCGTCTCACCGTCCGTAATCAGTGATTACGAGAGCGGACGGAGAAAAAGCCCCGGGACCGCCGTTGTCGGCAAGATTGTCGATGCACTCCTCACCACTGATGAGGAGACCGGCGGTAAACACATTGAAAAATTCTCAACCATGCTCTTTTCGGCAGTTGACGATGACGTGATCTATGACCTTCACGAGTACGGCTCACCCATACCACTGAAAGATTTTTCCGATGCGATAGGGTGCACATTACTATGGGGATCTATAGATCAGACCATCTTTGGCTATACCGTGGTCAACAGTCTCAATGCGATCATGCAGCTCACTTCTGATGAGTTCAATCGCATTTATGGCTGGAGCACGGAACGGGCGCTGGTCTTTACCAATGTCTCGACCGGAAAATCACCGATGGTTGCCATCCGGGTGACGCCATTCAAACCACGGTGCGTGATACTGCAGGGTATTGAACCTGCAGATGTCCACCCGATTGTGGAAAAGATGGCGGAACGCGATCGCATCACGGTGATGTGTACGAGCATGGAGGTGGATAAAATCGTGAGTACTTTGAGGGATAAAGAATGGTAGGAATCATTACTTACGGTGTGTATATACCGAGATATCGAATCAAGGTTGAAGAGATTGCCCGTGTCTGGGGCGGAAATGCCGCAGACATCACCGGGGGACTGGGCGTTTTTGAAAAGTCCGTTCCTGACCTGGATGAAGACGCAGCAACCATTGCCGTTGAAGCAGCGCGAAATGCGCTCCTGCGCCGGTATGTTGACCCGAAAGAGATCGGGGCTGTGTACGTGGGCAGTGAGTCACACCCGTATGCGGTGAAACCCACTGCCTGCACGGTCGGGGAAGCCATCGGTGCTACCCCCAACATGACCGCAGCTGATTTCGAGTTCGCCTGCAAGGCGGGCACTGCTGCGATCCAGACCTGCATGGGTATGGTCAAGAGCAACATGATCCCGTTCGGGCTTGCCATTGGTTCCGATGTCTCGCAGGGTGCACCGGGCGATGCGCTTGAGTACACTGCGGCCGCGGGCGGTGCAGCGTTTGTTATCGGAAATACTGACCCGATCGCAACGATCCACCACACCTGCTCGTTCACCACCGACACGCCGGACTTCTGGCGCCGGGAAGGACAGGACTATCCCCGCCATGGCGGACGGTTCACCGGAGATCCCGGGTACTTCAAGCACGTGAAGGGTGCAAGTAACCTCCTCCTGGAGCAGACCAAAAAGTCACCCAAGGACTTCACGTATGCGGTCTTCCACCAGCCAAACGCGAAGTTCCCGCAGAAAGCTGCAAAGGACCTCGGGTTCACTACAGAACAGATCAAGCCGGGCCTTGTAGTGCCGTACCTCGGCAATACCTACTCCGGCGCTTCACCCATCGGCCTTGCAGCAACCCTCGACATTGCAAAACCGGGCGACACCATCTTTGTCTGCTCGTTCGGGTCAGGGGCAGGCAGTGATGCATTCGATATTGAAGTGACCGATGCCATCAAATCAGACGCGTTCAAGCGGGATGCGGCACCGGGTGTGGAGCAGCAACTGAAAAATCCCATTTACCTGGACTATGCACGGTATGCCCAGCACAAGGGAAAACTGGTGATGCAATCATGAGAGACGTCGCAGTGATTGGTATTGGATGCACCAGATTTGGTGAGAAATGGTCGGAATCCTTCCGTGACCTCTTCATAGAAGCCGGGGCCCTCGCCCATGAGGATGCCCAGCTCTCCGGGGAGAAGATCGATGCGATGTATGTCGGGAACATGAGTGCCGGACGCTTCATCGAACAGGAGCACATCGGTGCCCTCATCGCTGACTACGCGGGCATGGCAACCCGCCATATCCCGTCAACCCGGGTTGAAGCAGCCTGCGCATCCGGCGGGCTGGCCTTCCGGCAGGCCGTCATTGCGGTTGCCAGCGGCATGGAAGATATCGTTGTTGCAGCAGGTGTCGAGAAGATGACCGATGTAGAGCCCGGCGCAAGCACCGATGCCCTCACCGGCGCTGCGGACCGCGAATGGGAAGGTTTTGTCGGGGCAACATTCCCCGGTCTCTACGCGATGATCGCGAAGGACTACATGCACAAATACGGCATGACCCGCGAACAGCTGGCACAGGTTGCAGTAAAGAACCACTACAACGGCGCCCGTAACCCGATTGCCCAGTTCCAGCAGGAGATCACCCTTGAGACCGTGCTGAGATCCACCATGGTGGCCGAGCCCCTCCGGCTCTTCGACTGCTCGCCCATCACGGACGGGGCAGCGGCAGTCATCCTCGCCCCCCTCGACCGTGCCCGTGAATTCACGGACACCCCGATCAAGGTGCTTGCAACCGCTCAGGCCAGCGACTCGATCGCACTCCATGACCGCCGGGACATCTCGACAATGGATGCGACCATTGCTGCGGGCCAGCGGGCGTTCAAGATGGCCAAACTGACCCACAAGGACATCAACATGGTAGAAGTGCACGACTGTTTCTCGATCGCAGAGATCTGTGCCATCGAGGACCTCGGGTTCTGCAAGAAAGGCACGGCCGGCAAGTTCACTGCTGATGGCGAGACTGCCCTTGGCGGCAGTATCCCGGTCAACACGAGCGGCGGCCTCAAGGCCTGCGGTCACCCGGTTGGTGCTACCGGTATCAAGCAGGTATACGAGATCGTCCAGCAGCTTCGCGGCACCGCCGGCAAACGCCAGATCGATGGCGCAAAGATCGGCATGACGCAGAACGTTGGCGGTACCGGTGCTACGGTTGCCGTTCATATCCTCGGGAGGGTCTGAAATGACCGTTGCACGATTCTGGAGAAAGATTCCCCAGCGCTACAACCTGATAGGAACTAAGTGCGAGACCTGCAAGCGTCACTTCTTCCCCCCGCGGACCTTCTGCCCCGATTGCCGCAGGGAAGGCAAGATCGTGGACCACAAATTTGCCGGCAGGGGAACCGTGGTCACGTACACGATCATCCAGACAGCCCCCGACCAGTTCGCATCGCACGGGCCGTATGTGCTTGCCATCATCAAGCTTGATGAAGGCCCCCAGATGACCACCCAGATCGTCTGCGACCCAAGCGAAGCCAAGATCGGGATGCGGGTCAAGAGCATCTTCCGCAGGATCGCCACCGATGGCGAGAGCGGCATCATCCACTACGGCACTAAGTTTGCGCCGGAGTGAAGGAATTTTTTTTTTGAATTTTTCGTATCCTCTCGAAAAACACGGGTCAGCTTTGAGAACAACCCCGTCGTCT
>JBAXDE010000166.1:0-5072 GCA_037141115.1 Methanomicrobiales archaeon
AGTGTATATATTTACTAAAATATCGATCTTTCCCTTAGTTTTGGAGGGGATACTTACGGATTGGTATTATACTGATGTCTCTCCGAGCAACCAGTTGCCCAGTGGGTGGGATGCGGAGTGCATCGAAATCTATTGCATCGTTTGAATGTGCCATTTACTTTCCCTCCCGCAGTGAAAACCTGTCTGAAGCGCAAGCATCCGTGATACATGCCATAAAACCCTTGTACTGATCGACAAATCTCTTGATATCACGAATGAGGGCAGGACGGGAACCCTCACGCTCAATGTTCTTGAGGCAGGCCTCGCGAGCCTTGCAATCGTAGCAGTATACCTTCTGCTCATCGCAGGGAGTCATCCGAACCGCTGCTGCTTCTAATCTGGCCATACAACCTTCTTCTTCAGCGAGGTCGCTGAAGATTTTAATATCGTCATTGATTGCGACCTGTACACAGGAGGTTAGCTCCATATTTAAACGAGTAATCGCGTCCTGCTGGTCCTTTGTGATATAGACGATCATTGGGACAATCCCATGACGACGAAGATCTTCCGGGACCCTCTCAATGATTGTCAGTTCTTTGGGGGATGTCATTCCTACACCTCCTCTGGTGCACCGGTGATCCGGACCTCTCCACGAACCTCAAGGGCACGAATTACAATCCGCTCAACCGGGTCAAGTGCCTGAAAGACCTTCCAAGGAATGTCTAATATATTCTCAGGAGTTGAACTCATACGTGCATCTCCTCTTGGGGTGCCGCGGGGTATGTTCCGGTCAGGGGCCGCCCCGTGTTTGTTCTCTGTACCTCTAAAATCGGTATGTTTGTTCATCGGCGATACCAATGGGAGAGACCTTGTCCCTGCCCCGTTAGCCACATCAGGGTTTTTCATTATACTGTCCCGGCAGCCAAGTTTCCGATTTTCGGTCTCGGATGCTGTTTTGATGGACGACTTCCCGGGTATTTAAGCATAATTTGACACTCTATTGCGATTTTGGTCAATAGTTGCGGTTATCTCTTAATTTAATATAGGGGGAATTTTAACAATTGATCGTTATTTGGATGAATACCCCAAAATAGGTGGAATAATTTTTAGTAATTCAACTGAACAGTACCAACTATCAATACGGTATTGAGAGATTATGCCTAATTCAGACAAGTCGAAAGAGAAACAGATGTTCGTAACAAATAATGAGAAAAAAGAGAGAATTCTCAAAGCTCTTTTTGAAGCAGACGAATTAACGAGACATGAACTTGCATCAAATACAGGATTTGAGAAAAAATCTGGACCTTATGCAGCAGTTTCGCCGCAGGTGGACGAACTGGAAAGAGAAAATTTGATCGAAATCTGCACAACCGAAGAATGCGAAAAGAAGAGACTCCAACGAGAGACAGAAAAAAATAAAGGTGATCAGAATAAGCGAGATAAATACACGGTATTTAGTAAGCCTGGGCCCAAATCCGAGGTATTGAAAATCAAACGAGATATATCGGCAGTTCATACGATTTTCAATAGATATCCAGCCCTACAAGACCTGTTATGGGAAAAGGAATGGGTTCGGGATCTTATCGTAAAAAACCAACTAGATACCCGATTAATTTCCTCTGAAGGGATTGAAGAATTGAAAGAGATGTTGACGCTATCCCCACATTTTTTTAGGTTATGTGTAAAATACAATGATTTAAAGGGACTTACTAAAGAATGGGAATTTTATCTCGACCCCATACCAAGCGGACTGTCACCAAAGGAATTGGCCAAAAGAGTAAAAGAATTACCCCTATTCCCAATTGCCAACCCGGATATAAACTCGTACCGCAATCTCTTTTCATTCTGCTATTTTGCTGATGAGATCGATGGTATCGAGAAAGGCCCAGGCTACAAAATTGTGCAGAAGTATGCTCATGAACGGGCGTGTAAACGATTGGAGTCACGGAAAAAAGAGATTCTTTCAGCTTTAGAAAAAGTTGTGATTCCTATAATGAAGATGTTCTTTGACAATATTAACGACGAATCGTTTGATATATTAGACTCAAAAATTCCGGGTGGTGCGAAAACTCTTCGCTCGCTCATCGAAGAGTATACTGGAGATACAAACCGGATGAAACGTGAAAGATCGAAGCCAGATTGGGAAGACAAGTATAATGGCCTTTATGACGACCAAAACACGATAACCTTGGAAATTCTCAAAACTTTAAAGGAAATCGGAATAATCAAAAATTATTAGGTAATAAGTTATCCTACAATTTCCCCTTATTGAGCTCCTTTTCCATACGTTCAATTCTTGCCGTAAGTTCCTGGTACATCGGCTCTGAGTGTGCTCTGGCTTTGGTTGCTTCAATGGTGGCCTTTATCCGTTCCATTTTGTCTTGCCGATCCCGTAGATCTGCGATTGTTTTTTCCTGTTGACTGATAATCTCGGCCTGAGCCCTGATGTCGTGCTTTATTCGCCCGGAGTCTTTGACTGTCAAAGCTTGCTCACACAGCCGGTACTTTTCGGCAAGTGTAGTTTCTGACGTATCTTTGTATGTATTGCCATATTGATCGATGTGTCCCAAAAAAATCTCTGCATAGTCGGGACCAATAACTGATGCCACACGATCACGGTTCCAAGCCCTAAGCCGGTGCACCGTCAATTCATTGCGACCCGTGCTGCTATCCTTCCCAAATAACCCGGCCTTTTTTAATCCCCTGTGCCAGGCCCGATAAATTACTGTAAGCGCAAACGGAAAGATCCTGTCGTCTTTTCCACCCTTCCGTTTTATTTTCATGGATAGCCCACGCTCCCCGGCCTGCCGTATGTATTCATCGCGGACTTTGAACCAAGCCCGGAGGCTTTGGTAAGCCTCATCTGTAATAAAAATGGTTCGGGGTTGTGCTGTCTTCGTTTTTCTTAAAAAAATACTGACAGGTCGCTTGTCATCGCGAATATCTGACATATTAGCACTAAGTATTTCCCCAACTCTCGCACCAGACGATGCCAAAACTAATGTTAGTGCTTGCATTCTGATATCCAGAAATGGCAATAGAGCCTGTAGTTTCTCGTAATCAAAAAACTCAAAATGAGTTTGTGATGAAACCCTACGGGGCATTACACGCCGGACATTACCTTTTTCCTTTTCTGATAGGGCTATATCGTTTTGTTTGAGCCATTCCCGCACACCGGCTACACGGAGTGAGATGCTTTTCGGAGGCCTCTCATCATCCTGCATTTCCTTGACATATACGACAATATCTTTTCCGGGATTCCTCCTCTCTAAAATATACTGCCGGGATAACCTGTCGTACTCTTCAAATTCCTGATCGGTGCTTTTTCTTCCAGCCCGGTATTTATTGTATATTGCAGAAAGAAACCCAACAACCCCAACACGGTATGCGTTTCCTGTCCCTGTCGTGCGGCATCCTGCCACGAACTCTTTAAGGGAAACAACATCCTGATCTATTTCCATGCTTCCTGCCATGATTGTATTTATACCCTGTATTCTATTTATTCTTAACTCTGAAAATTTGCCAATTTCGATTAGAAAGTTCTCTTTTATCGCACACATGCCTGATACTCCCGGATCACTGCACCGTGCAGCTGAGATTATCAAGCATTATGATGGCAATATCAACAGGATCCAGTTTGATCGGCGTATTGATCCCGGGACTGTATTTTATGAAGTTACCGCGTCAGAAATTTCCTATAATCGGATTATCCAGGATCTGGAGCAGATCGGGTATCTCCAGAGTACCCTCAAACCCCAGAGTTTCTTAAAATTCTGCGTGTATCTGCCCCACCGCCCGGGTGCCCTGTATGAATTTCTCAGCCTCACAACGGCAGTTGGGGCAAACATATCATTCCTGGATTTTGATGATAAGAGCAGGCATCCGGATCGTCTCACGGTGAGCCTGAACCTGGAGCAGGGTGCCGTTGTAGAGCGATTGCTCGATGAGTTAAAATCGTTATACCGGCTCGAGATCATCGAATATGACACGTCCGGAAAACAACTCGATGATACCGTTTTTTATGTGAGATACGCCCAGGCAATCCGCGAGCTTATCGGGGAATCTGAAGATGATTTCCTTCTCTCGTTTCTTGCTGATACCAATCATATGGCCCAGGAACTTAATGATCGCGGTTGCGACCCAAAACAAGTATTTGAAAGTGTGCTCTCTTCGGGCCGGACGATGAAAGCGACCTCCGGAACTAATTTTTACGCGGATGTTCAGAAATTCTCGATCGATGAACATACAACATTGTTCTGTTTCCAGATCCCCTGCGGGGGAAATGTTTTCCTGATTAAAGCCCGCGAAGATCTCCTGATGATCGATACCGGCTACGGGATCTATCATCACGATATCATGGCAATGTTTTCCCGGTATGGGGTAGGGGATATAAAAAAGATCAGCCGGATCGTGGTCACTCATGCCGATGCTGATCATTGCGGAGCTGCCGGGTTCTTTGCAGCCCCCATTCTCATGCACAGCAGTACACAAGAGATCATCCGGACGAACAATCGTTCCTATGGCTCCCGGAGCGATCATGCCTCGCTTGACGAATTCTACACCAAGATGATCAACCTGTTCTCGGAATTCAATATTCCCAAAAATATTGAATGCCTGCCTGGTCCGAACGGAAGAATGCAGGGAATCTTCCCGATCATTGGTTCAGTAACCATTGGCGATGTCACGCTGGAAATCCTTGATGGTTTTAGCGGGCATACTGCTGGCCAGGTATTTCTGTATTCGCAAGGACTTGGCTTACTTTTCACTGCTGACAGCGTGATAAATTTCGCCAGTTTGTCAAAAGAACGGGCAGATTTTAGTTCGCTTGCTGCATTCCTGGTAACTTCAGTTAATGTAGACAGCGAGAATGCAAGAAAAGAGCGAAAAGGATTGCTCGAACTCGTACAAAAAACAGATGTGCATCTTGCTCCCCTTGGCAAACGTTGCCATATCTGCGGCGGGCATGGGGCAGTGTCGGTGCTTGAAGAGGGAAAACTTCAGGTTTTTGGGGATATTGAGCGCTACGTGCCATAATTTACCTGAAATTCGTATCCCCTCCAAAACTAAGGGAAAGATCGATATTTTAGTAAATA
>JBAXDE010000167.1:0-5067 GCA_037141115.1 Methanomicrobiales archaeon
ATTACGAAAAAAGATTGTTGGGACTTCTGTGGGGGGATCTGGTCAGTAACAAATTATTATTGATAATGTCACTTGTTTTTTTATAATATACGTATTCATCAGGATATGGACAGTAATTCCATCTTTTATTGGTGCTATCCCAAATATCACAAACTTGACTGATATTATACTTTCCTGCGTTATCCATTTTAATTTGAGAAATCGCATATTTTTTTACAATAGGATTATCTAAGTCAATATCTTGGGAAATTATACTTGCAGTTTGATTATCGTTCTTAAAATTAAATTGCGGAACATTAGTGTCCGTGAAGGGGCACGAATTGTTTTTATTTTGTTTAATTGGATCACTATTGTGGAGTGGATCTGTACAACCCATAATTAGGATTAGCAAAAGTAGGACTATAAAAATATAAACTTTCAATATAATCAAGATTAATTAAATTTTCCACGATATCAGATTTTTGTTTTAGATATACAAACATCCAGTTTATCTTTAAGCCAATTGATCCAACCGCTCCCTGACATGCTTATTCAACGTAAACGGCTGTTCACTCTCTGCATTCTTTTTCATATAATGCAATGTGGTTTTTGAGGATCCATGTTTTTTCCATTCGGTGTAAGGAATATCCAATATCTTCTTTCGAATATCATCCGCACCCTGATGGGATCATTGCAAGGAAAAGGAAATTTTTTTAAAAGAACGTTATTTCCTCGTCATGAGAGGGAGGGAGAGATTCTTACCCGTACACCCTTCTGCACAAATCAAAAATCTTCTGAGCCGTCTTCTCCCCAATCCCCTTCACTGCACCAAGCTCATCGACAGATGCATTCACAATCCCCTGAATGGAACCAAAGTGCGCCAACAATAACCGGGAATTCCGGAGGCAAATCTCCGGGAATGCCGAGATGATATACTCCTGCTCCTCCCGCTGGGAATGATGGAACTTATTCGGGTGCACCTTGCGCTCGCCCCGCTCCCCGTCCTCGCGCTTCGAAAGCACAAAGAGCATCTGGGCTGTGTCCTGCTCATCGCGGGTGAAGAGGAGCGAGACCCCCATGTCAACCGTGAGGGCCGCGAGCACCCCCTTGATCGCATTCGGGTGCATGTCCCGCTGGGAGTAGAGATCCCCGCCTTCGATGATCATCACCGGGCGGGTCACCGATTCCGCCATCGCCTTCACCTGCCCGAGCAGATCGCGGTTGATGAGCGTATCGACAAAGTCCCTAGCGGTCTTTCGCTCGACAAGGATGCGGTCGCCGATCGCATAATCCCCGTGGGGGAGGCGTTCGATCCGTATCACAGCTCCCATGTTCGACAGGACCTCTACTACTTTTGAGGAAGTCTCGCGGTCATCGATGATGATCTTCGGTCCCTGCGGGGTGAATTCATCGAGGGTCTCCTGCTCGACAACAAGGGGTTGCTGCTGTGCGGGAGGGGAATAGCCGCCCATGGTCCGCATGCTCTTGTGCATCTGTTTCTCCTTCGATGCGCTGACATGGCGGAAGACTTCATCGGAGGTTCCCTTCGTTACCATCACCACGATCTTCCCTGCCCCGGACCTGCCGGTCCTCCCGCGACGCTGGATGGACCGGATCTCTGAGGGCACGGCTTCGTAGAAGATCACCATGTCAGTCGCCGGCACGTCAAGGCCTTCCTCTCCAACCGATGTGGCGATCAGCACCTTGAACTCGCCTTCGCGAAATCGTGTCAGGGCCGCGATCTGCTTCTTCTGCGAGAGTCCCTTCTCGGCATCCTTGGTTGCCTGCCCTACGAACCTCTCGCAGGAGATACCTTCCCGGGTGAAGTGGTCGACGAGGAGCTGCACGGTGTCGCGGTACGTGGCAAAGACGATGATCCGGCTGTCGGGATGGGAGACCAGCTGGTCCTGCACGAGTTTCAGCGCGATATCGGGTTTCGGGTGCAGTTCCCTGTTCCACCCGAGCGTGCGTTCGAAAAGTTCCTGGAAGACCGGGTCCTTGACCAGCCGCTTGCTGGCCTTGCTCCCCCCGGCTCCCGTCCCTTCAGCTACCAGCTTTGCGAGGTACCCCTTGAGTACCTCGCTGCCCTGCGATTCGGCAAGCGTAATCGCATGCCGGAGTTTCATCAGTTCCGCATAGAGCGATGCCCCCGAGTAAGCGGCCGGGTCCTGGTTCTGGATCCGGGCCTGGATCTGGGCATTGATCGCATTGAGCTCCTTCATCGAGAGCTTCTCGCGCTTGGGCACGGTGAAGTTGAGCGAGGTGAGTACGGCGAGCCTGTCTTCGATAAGGGTATTGATGGAGTTGATCGCCGCTTTGATATCGGGGGGGAGATCAATGGAGATAAACTCCAGTTCCTTCTCGAACACATACGGGCGGACATCCGGGTCGTTCTCGGTCCGGTTCTCGATATGGGCAATGCCGAGATTCGAGCAGACATCCTGCACCTTCTCCTGGACCCCTCCGGGCGATGCGGTCATCGCGAGGAGGAGCGGTTTGTCCGCGGTGCCCATGTAGCGCTGGGCCAGGAAGACATAGGCATAGTTGCCCACCGCCCGGTGGCACTCGTCCACAATCAGCAGGGAGACATCCGCAAGGGTGTAGCGTCCGGCAAGGAGATCGTTCTTCACCACTTGAGGGGTGGCAAGGATCACGGTGGCCCGGTTCCAGTCCTCCGTCCGCTCAGCTGGCGGGGCTTCACCGGTGAACATCACAAACGGGGATGCAGTACTGCCTTCTCTGGGGTTTACCACGAGATATTTCTCAAAATAGCGGAGGTGCTGCTCCACGAGCGGTTTGGTGGGGGCGAGCATCAGGATCCTGCCCCCCTCGTTATAGAGCCGGGATGCGGCAACGAGGAGGGAAACCGCCGTCTTGCCAAGCCCGGTCGGCAGGATGACCATCGTATTGGCATCCAGCGCCCGCATAGCAATCGAGAGCTGGTACTCCCGTTTCTCGATGCTGTCGGGCCTGATCAGGGGATGGCTGATGTATTCGCTCATGGGGGGTTTGTGATTATGGGTCGAATCAGGATTCCAGCTGGGCAAACTTCATGCTGCCCTCGACCAAGGCACTGACCGTGGCGGGAATCTTGTCAATCGCAATCCGGACCTGCTTCATGCTGTCCCGGTCCCGGAGGGTAACGGTCTGGTTCTCTTTCGTATCGTAATCTACCGTGATGCAGAAGGGAGTACCAATCTCGTCCTGTCTCCGGTAGCGCCGGCCGATTGCGCCGCTGTCATCGTATTCGGCAAGGATGCCGGCCCGGTGGAGCGAGCGGGTAATATCGTCGGCAATCTCCTCAAGACCATCGCGGGTCATGAGCGGGAAGACCGCTACCTGAATAGGGGCCACGTTGGGGGAGAAGCGCATCACCGTGCGGGCTTCCCCGTCAGCAACATCTACATCATAGGCCCCTTCAAGCACCGCGTAACACATGCGGTCAATACCATACGATGGCTCAATCACATGGGGAACTATATCCTCGCCGCGGATGTCAACGATCTCGTCGCGGACTTCGAACAGGTCTGCGGGAATATAGATCTTCTCGCCATCGACTTCGACATCCGCACCATCAGCGGTCGGGGTTGCAGCCGCAAGCGCTTCAAAGACTGCCTTTGCCTTCGTGCGGTACTGCTTGCCCAGAACGCTCATGTTCGGGATGATCCTCCGGCGGGGAACCTTCTTTGGCTCATCGTACTGGATGAAGACCGTCATGGGGGTGCCGCTCGCTGTGGCATGGGCGTTCAGGTCGTAATCCGTGCGGTCGGCAAGGCCAACCGTCTCGACCCAGCCGAACCGGTCTGACCGGATCTCGGCATCCCAGCAGTCTGTAGCATAATGGGCCCGCTCATCGGGAAGGTGCTGCCGGAAGCGGAGCCGGTCGGGTTTGATGCCGATCGTTACGAGAAGGTGATGAGTGAGGGCCACGTAGTAGGCAAGGTATTCATTGGCGATAACGCCCTTGTCCACGGCTTCCCGCATCGAGAGCGAGACTGCCTCCTCGCATTTCTCCTGCTGGACGTAGGTTAGCAGTGGCATCGTATAGTCCGCATAGCGTTTGAAGGAGGGGTGGTGATTCTTCTCGTTCGGGTGGACAAAGATCTCGGCTTCAGCCTGGGTGAATTCGCGGAGACGGATCATCCCCTGCCGGGGAGAGATCTCGTTCCGGTAGGACTTGCCGATCTGCACTGCCCCAAAGGGCAGCTTGTCCCGGTAGAACCGGAGCAGGCGGGAGAAGTCAACAAACATTCCCTGGGCCGTCTCGGGCCGCAGGTAACCGACCCGCTGGGAACCGGGACCGATCGTGGTCTGGAACATGAGGTTGAAGTTGAAAACCTCAACCGTGCCGAGCACTTCCTCGCAGGCCATGCACTTGCAGGCTGCAATTGCCGCTGCGAGTTCCTCGTTCTTCATAATGGACGGGTTCTTTACCCCGCCGGCTTCTGCCACGTGATCCGCCCGGAGGAACTCCTTGCAGTGCGGGCACTGGCACATCTTATCAGAAAATCCCTTCACATGCCCGGAAGCAATAAAAACAGATTCCTGGGTGATTGTGGGGCACTCAATTTCATAGTATCCTTCCTGGATAACATAAAAATCCCGCCATATTTTTTCAACCCGACGCTTCATCATTGCGCCCAGCGGGCCATAATCAATGAAACCCGCCACAGCCCCGTAACACTCGGACGTGGGCCAGATGAACCCCCGGCGTTTGGCAAGCTCCATCACGTTTTCAAATACGTCGCTCATGGTGATCCCTGATCAATATCTCACTACCATTGCACAACTGACGACAAAAAGACTCTCATCCGGTTCTTGTCGATTCCTCAGGAGGTCCTGACCATCACGGTCAAATTAACCAGATTTGGTTATATTAAGTGAATAATACGCAGAGGTTATAATTAAATTTCAGAAAACAAATAAAAAAAATGTGCGCCAGAATGAGCGATTTGCACGCGAAACAGCACACATGAACCTATGCATTTAAACACCAATTTAAAGGTCTTTTGGTCAAACAACGCATAAAGATAGGAGCCGGTCCAACGAGCCGTACAAATTGTTGGACGGCCAACCGGGAAAAAGTGA